>NZ_JBZYWI010000125.1:0-9286 GCF_058932755.1 Quadrisphaera sp. DVD1 | reverse complement strand
CACGGGGGGGGTTTTGTGGGCGGTGTGGGGGGGGGAGAGGAGAAGGGTCTGGGGGCGCGAGCCCCCCGCCCCCGCCCCGGACCGGTCCCCCGTGCGCGCTGCCCGCCGCGAGGGCCTGGGCGCCCTCGGGCTCGCCGGCCCGGACCTCGCGCAGCAGCTCGACGCGGCGGCGACCGGCGCCGGCTGGCGCGTGGCCGAGGTCCCGGTGCGCTCCGCGAGCGAGGCTCGAGCGGCGTCCCCGACGCCGTGACCGCCCCGGTGGGCGACCCGGCGGTGTTCCGCTACGACGTCGAGGTGCTGCACCTGCTGGTCTCGCCCGTGCACCGCTACTTCGGGCGGCCCAAGGACGGCCCGCTGCCGTTCGCCGACGGCTCGGGGCCAGCCAGCGAGGACCGCGACACCGCCGAGGTCGTCGCCCGCCGCGGCATCGTCGGCGACCGCTTCTTCGGCAAGGCGGCCCACATGGACGCCGCCGTGACGCTCATCGCCGTCGAGGCGCTGGAGGAGGTGGCCGCCGCCCTCGGCGCGGAGCGCTTCGACCCGCTCCGGGCGCGGCGCAACGTCGTCCTGCGCGGCGCGGAGCTCGAGCCGCTGCGCGGGCAGGAGTTCACCCTCGACTGCGGGGACGGGCCGGTGCTCCTCGCCGGACGCCGTCCGGCCAGCCCGTGCGCGTGGATGGACCGCGAGCTCGCTCCCGGCGCGCACGCGGCGCTGCGCGGGCGGGGCGGCCTGCGCTGCGAGCCGCTGGGGTCCGGCCTGCTGCGCCGCGGGCCGGCCGTGCTCACCTCCCCCGTGCCACTGGACGCCGCCCGGGCCGGGGCCGCCGTCCTCCCCCGCGGCGGCCGCCCGCTTCCCTGACCCGGCCACTTGCGCGACCTGGGACGATGGCGCCGTGACCGTCGCGACCTCCGCACCGAGCACCACGCCCCTCGCCGACGCCGGCGCCGCCCTCGGGCCGCTGGACGGGCGCTACCGCTCCACCGTCGCCCCGCTCGTCGAGCACCTGTCCGAGGCCGCCCTGAACCGCGAGCGCCTGCGGGTGGAGGTCGAGTGGCTGCTGCACCTGACGACCACCGGCGCCGTCCCCGGGGCGCGGCGCCTCACCGACGACGAGGTCGGGCGGCTGCGCGACGTCGTCGCCGGCTTCGGCCCGGACGACGTCGCCGAGATGGCCGAGATCGAGCGCGAGACCGTCCACGACGTCAAGGCCGTGGAGTACTACCTGCGCCGGCGCCTGGACGGCACGTCGCTGGCCGACGTCGCGGAGCTCGTGCACTTCTGCCTGACCAGCGAGGACGTCAACAACCTCTCCTACGCGCTGATGGTGCGCGGCGGCGTCACGCAGGTGTGGCTGCCGGCCGCGCGCGCCCTGCACGCCGACCTCGTCGCCCTGGCGCGCGAGCACGCCGGTGCCGCGATGCTGGCCCGCACCCACGGCCAGCCCGCGACGCCGACCACGGTGGGCAAGGAGGTCGCCGTCTTCGCCGCCCGCCTCGACCGCCAGCTGCGCCGCGTGGAGCGCGCGGAGTACCTGGGCAAGCTCAACGGCGCCACGGGCACCTACGCCGCCCACGCGGTCGCCGTCCCCACGACCGACTGGCAGGAGGTCTCGCGGACCTTCGTCGAGGGCCTGGGCCTCACGTGGAACCCGCTGACCACCCAGATCGAGAGCCACGACTGGCAGGCCGAGCTCTACGCCGACCTGGCCCGCGCCAACCGGGTGCTGCACGACCTGTGCACCGACGTGTGGTCCTACATCTCCCTGGGCTACTTCGCGCAGGTGCGCGGGCAGGGCACCGTCGGCTCCTCGACGATGCCCCACAAGGTCAACCCGATCCGGTTCGAGAACGCCGAGGCCAACTTCGAAGTCTCCTCCGCGCTGCTCGACGTGCTGGCCTCCACGCTGGTCACCTCCCGGATGCAGCGGGACCTGTCCGACTCCTCGATGCAGCGCAACGCCGGCACCGCGGTGGGCCACTCGCTGCTGGCCATCGACAACGTGCGCCGGGGCCTGGCCGGCCTCGACGCCGACCCGTCGGCCCTCGCCCGCGACCTCGACGCCACGTGGGAGGTGCTCGGCGAGGCGGTGCAGTCGGTGATGCGGGCCGCGGCCGTGGCCGGCGTCCCCGGCATGGCGAACCCGTACGAGCGCCTCAAGGACCTCACGCGCGGACGCCGGGTGGACGCCGCCTCGATGCGCGAGTTCGTCCTCGGCCTGGGCCTGCCGCCCGACGCGCAGGAGCGGCTGCTCGAGCTGACCCCGGCCACCTACACCGGCCTGGCGGCGGACCTCGTGGAGCACCTGTGAGCGCCGAGCCCGCCGCCGAGCCCGCCGCGGCGCCCACCGCGGAGCCGGACGCCCCCCGCTACCGGGTGGTCTTCGTCTGCACGGGCAACACCTGCCGCTCCCCGATCGCCGAGGTGGTGCTGCGCCAGGCGCTGGAGCGCGAGGGGCTGAGCGACGCCGTCAGCGTCGCCTCGGCCGGCACCGACGGCTGGCAGACCGGCTCGGCCGCGGACGAGCGCGCGGTCGCCGTCCTCGCCGCGCACGGCTACG
This sequence comes from Quadrisphaera sp. DVD1, assembly GCF_058932755.1. Lineage (NCBI taxonomy): Bacteria > Bacillati > Actinomycetota > Actinomycetes > Kineosporiales > Kineosporiaceae > Quadrisphaera > Quadrisphaera sp. DVD1. The sequence continues at coordinate 6,729 of NZ_JBZYWI010000125.1, read as the reverse complement.
ACGCGTGCAGCCACCGGGCGCGGAGCCTGGACCGCTCCTCGATCCGGCGCACCGACCTCGTCGTGGCGCTCGACTCCGGCCACGAGGAGGTGCTGCGCCGCTGGGCGGGCGACGACGACCAGCCCGAGCGCATCCGCCTGCTGCGCTCCTTCGACCCCGCCGCGGTGGCCAAGGGCAAGCTCGACGTCAAGGACCCGTACTACGGCGGGCGCAAGAAGTTCGAGAAGGTGCTGCGCCAGACCGAGCGGGCGGTGCCCGGCCTGCTCGAGCACATCCGCGCCGGGCTGGCCGCGCGCGGCTGACCCGTCCCCGGCCCTCCCGCCTCAGCCCTCGGGCGTGATGCGGAGCAGCACCCGCGGCTTCTGCCGGCGCGCGACCACGCGCTCGACGAGCATGGTGATCCGGTACTCGACCCCGTACTTCCGCTGCAGGACCCCGGTCAGCCGGGCGGCCTCCGCCGGGTCGGCGACCAGCTCCGCGCGCCCGGCGGTGACCGGAGCCCCCTCGGCCACGCGGCCGGTGCGGCTGCAGGGCGCCAGCTCCACGCGTGCGTCGTGGCGCAGCCGCTTGACCTTGCCGCTCTCCTCGGGAGTGATGACGACGAGCGCGTCGCCGTCCTGGGCCACCCACACCGGCGTGGGCACCGGCTCTCCGCTGCGGCGGAAGGTGGTCAGGGAGACGAACCGCTCCCGGCCGAGCGCGGTCGCGGCGTCGAGCGGGGCGGAGGGCTGGGTCATGGCTCGATCATGGAGCAGTCCGTGGTGCGCGGCCTCCCGCACCCCGGACTGCTCCATGATCGGCGGGGTCTGGGCCTCCTCAGGCCTGCGCGGGGCTGATGCTCACCATCCAGCTCGTGCCGAACCGGTCGGTGCACATGCCGAACAGGTCGCCCCACGGCGCCTTCTCCAGCGGCAGGGTGACGGCGCCGCCGTCGGTGAGTGCCTCCCACCACGTGCGCAGGCGCGGCTCGTCGTCGCCGCTGAGGGAGACCGCGAAGCCCGCGGGCTTCTCGTACGCCATCCCGCTCGGCACGTCCGATCCCATGAGCACGAAGCCGTCCGGGGTCTCCAGCTGGGCGTGCATCACCTTGCCCGCCTCGGCGGGGTCCTCGCTCATCCCGTACTCGCCGAACGTGCTGATGGCCAGCTGCCCGCCGAAGACGGACGCGTACAGCTCCATCGCCTGCCGGGCGTCGTCGCGGAAGTTCAGGTAGGTGTTCAGGCGGACGGTCACGGTGCTCCTCCTCGGGGGTGCGGGGCGGTTCCTCGCGGGGTGCAGACCCCCGGGGCGTCCGGGACTCATCGCCGACTGGCAGGGCTCGTGGGCCGGGGCCACCCTGTGCGGGGTGTCGACCTCCGAGGGACGTGCCACCGCACCGGCTGAGCGCCGCCGGGACCGCTCGCACTGGCTGTACCTGGCCGTCATCGTCGCGGTGGTGCTGGGCGCGCTGGTCGGCGGGCTGGCCCCCGACGGCACCGGCACGGCGCTGTCGGCGCTGGGCGACGGCTTCGTCAGCCTCATCACGATGATGATCTCGCCGGTGATCTTCTGCACGATCGTGCTGGGCATCGGGTCGGTGCGCCAGGCCGCCACGGTCGGCCGGGTCGGCGTCCTGGCCCTGGGCTACTTCCTCGCGATGTCGACGTTCGCCCTGGCGATCGGGCTCGTCGTCGGCAACCTCGTGCAGCCGGGTGCGGGCCTCGACGTGAGCGGGTCGAGCGGGTACGAGCCGCCGGCGGCCCCGGAGGGCGAGCACGGCGGCGGGCTCACCGGGTTCGTCCTCGACCTCATCCCCACCACCCTCGTGTCGCCCCTGGTGAACTCGCAGGTGCTCTCGACGCTGTTCGTGGCGCTGCTCATCGGCTTCGCGATCCAGGGCCTCGGGCCGACGGGCGAGACGGCGCTGCGCGGGATCGCGGTCTTCCAGCGGGTCGTCTTCAAGGTGCTCGCGATGATCATGTGGGTCGCACCGATCGGCGCGTTCGGGGCCATCGCCGGCGTCGTGGACGAGACGGGGTGGAGCGCCCTGCTCGGCCTGCTCAAGATCATGCTGGCCTTCTACGCGACCTGCGCGATCTTCGTCTTCCTCGTCCTGGGCACGCTGCTGCGCCTGGTCACCGGGCTCAACGTGTGGCGGCTGCTGCGCTACCTGGGCCGCGAGTTCCTCCTCATCGTCTCCACGTCGTCGTCGGAGACGGCGCTGCCCCGCCTCATCGCCAAGATGGAGCACCTCGGCGTCGCCCGCCCCGTGGTGGGCATCACCGTGCCGACCGGCTACTCCTTCAACCTCGACGGCACCGCCATCTACCTGACGATGGCCTCGCTGTTCATCGCCGAGGCGACCGACCAGCCGCTGTCGATCCCCGAGCAGATCTCGCTGCTCGTCTTCATGATCATCGCCTCCAAGGGCGCGGCCGGCGTCACGGGCGCCGGACTGGCGACCCTCGCCGGCGGGCTGCAGAGCCACCGCCCGGAGCTGGTCGACGGCATCGGCCTCATCGTGGGCATCGACCGCTTCATGTCCGAGGCGCGCGCGGTGACGAACTTCGCCGGCAACGCGATCGCCACCGTGCTCATCGGCACCTGGACGCACCAGATCGACCGGGAGCGGGTGGAGGAGGTGCTCGCCGGCCGCGCCCCCTTCGACGAGGCGACGATGCTCGACGACGGCCACGGGGCCGGCAGCACGCCGGGGGTCGACGACGCGTCCCCCGAGGTCTCCGGCACGTCCGCGCACGAGGACACCGCCCGGCGCTGACCCCTGGACGGGAGTGCTCGGGAGGGCCCGGCTGCGCCGATCCACGTGGATCCAGCGGGCACCCAGGTCGATCGGGGAGGATCGAGGGGTGTCGGACGCCGCGCTGCCCGGACCCGCCCCTGACCACCTCGAGCTCCTCGGAAGGCCCGAGCGGCGCCGGTTCGGCGCCGAGGTGCTCATCGTCCTCGGCCTCTCGCTCGGGCAGTCCGGCGTCTACGCGCTCGTGCGGCTCGTCGCGATCGCCACCCAGGGCCCGGTGTCGGCGGCGACGGCCACCCTCAACGGCTCGCGCAGCCCGAGGCCCTGGCTCGACCTGACCTACCAGGTGCTGAACATCGGCTTCGCCCTCGTGCCGGTGGCCCTCGCGCTGTTCCTGCTGTCCGGCAGCGGCCGCGGGGTGCTGGCGCGGATCGGCCTCGACGCCCGCCGGCCCCTGCGCGACCTCGGCGTGGGGATGGGGCTGGCGGCGCTCATCGGGCTGCCCGGCCTGGGCTTCTACCTGCTGGGGCGCCAGCTCGGGATCACCGCCGACGTCGTGGCCTCGGGACTGTCCCCGTACTGGTGGACCGTGCCGGTGCTCGTGCTCTCGGCGCTGCAGAACGCGGTGCTGGAGGAGGTCGTCGTCGTCGCGTACCTGCTCGACCGGCTGCCCCGCCTCGGCTGGTCGCTGCCCGTGGTGATCGCCGTCAGCGCGGTCGTGCGCGGCAGCTACCACCTCTACCAGGGGTACGGGCCGTTCATCGGCAACGCCGTGATGGGGGTCGTCTTCGCGCTGTACTACACCCGCACGCGGCGGGTGATGCCGCTCGTGGTCGCCCACACGGTGCTCGACGTCGTGGCCTTCGTCGGCTACCAGTACCTCGGCGCAGCGCTCGGGCTGCGCTGAGCGCGCTCGCGGCGCGACGGCCGCGGGGGCACGATCGCGGCATGGGGCAGCGGTGGATCGCGACGGACTTCGGCGGGCTCGAGGTCCTGCGCCTCGTGGAGGAGGACGCCCCTGCGCCCGGGCCGGGCCAGGTGGGGATCGCGGTGCGCGCCGCCGGGATGAACCCCGCCGACTTCAAGCACCTGGCGCAGGGCCCCGGGAACGACCGCAGCGCCCTGCCCCTGCCGATCGGGTACGAGGTCTCGGGCGTCGTGGAGAGCCTCGGGCCCGACACCGAGCTGGCGTCCGGGGGCGGTGCGCCCGGTGACGAGGTGCTCGCCTTCCGGGTCAGCGGCGGCTACGCCTCGGAGATCACCGTCCCGGCGCGCGACGTCTTCGCCAAGCCCGCCGCCCTGGACCACCCCGCCGCCGCCAACCTCCTCCTCGCCGGCACCACGGCCGCCGAGATGCTCGAGGTGACCGGCGTCGGCGCGGGCGACACGGTGCTCCTGCACGGGGCCTCCGGCGCGGTCGGGGTCAGCGTGCTGCAGCAGGCGGCGCGCCTCGGCGCGCGCGTGCTGGGCACCGCGAGCGGGCGCAGCGCCGACGTCGTCCGGCGCTTCGGCGGCGTCCCGGTCGCCTACGGCGACGGCCTGGAGGAGCGGGTGCGCGAGCTCGCGCCCTCGGGGGTGCAGGCGGCGCTGGACGCCGTGGGCACCGACGAGGCGGTCGACGCCTCCCTCGCCCTCGTCCCCGACCGCAGCCGCATCGTCACGATCGCCGCGTTCGCCAGGGCCGCTCAGGACGGCTTCCCGGTGATCGGCGGCGCCATGCCGGCCAGCAGGGCGTTCCGCGACGCCGCGCGGGCCCGGCTCGTCGCGCTGGCCGCCACCGGCGACCTCGTCGTGCCCGTGGCGCGCACCTTCCCCCTCGCCGAGGCCGTCGAGGCGCTGAGGCTCCTGCAGAGCGGCCACCCCGGCGGGAAGCTCGCGCTGCTGCCCTGAGCGGCCTCAGACGAGCAACTGGGTGGCGGCCAGCTCGCGGTACAGCGGCGTGCTCTCGAGGAGCTCGGCGTGCGTGCCGACGCCGAGCACGCGGCCGGCGTCCAGCACGACGATCTGGTCCGAGCCCACCACGGTGGACAGCCGGTGGGCGACGACGAGCAGCGTCGTGCGCTCGGCGACGGCGTCGAGCGCGTCCTGCAGCGCGCGCTCGTTGCGGGCGTCGAGGCTGGCGGTGGGCTCGTCGAGCAGCAGCAGCTCGGGGCGGGCCAGCAGCGAGCGCGAGATCGCCAGGCGCTGGCGCTCGCCGCCGGAGAGGAGCACGCCGCCCTCCCCCACCGGGGCGTCCAGGCCCGCGGGGCTGCGCTCGACGAGCCCGGTGAGGCCCACGGCCGCGAGCACGGCCGCCAGGTCGGCGTCCGAGGCGTGGGGCGCGGCCAGCAGGAGGTTCTCGCGCAGCGTGCCGGCCAGCACGGGCGCCTCCTGCTCGACGTAGCCGAGGCGCGCCCGCAGCGCGGCGCGCGGCAGCTCGCGCACGTCGACGCCGTCGAGCAGCACCGCCCCGGACGTGACGTCGTGGAAGCGCTCGACGAGGGAGAGCAGCGTCGACTTCCCCGCGCCCGAGGGCCCGACGAGGGCCGTGCGGGTGCCCCGCGGCACGACCACGCTGACCCCCCCGAGCACCGCGGTGCCGTCGGGGTAGGCGAAGGAGACCTCGCGCAGCTCCAGCAGCGGGGCGCCGGGGCGGGGCGCGGGCGGCGCGGAGGGGCCGCGGTCCTCCTCGGGCAGGCGCAGGACCTCCTCGATCCGGGTGAGGGCCCCGAGCCCCAGCTGCAGCTGCGCGAAGGCCGAGACGAGCTGGCCCAGGGGCATGACGAGGAGGAACAGGAAGAGGATGAAGGAGACCAGCTGCGCCACCGTGATGGCACCGCTCGCCACGCGGTAGCCGCCGACGCCGAGGACGGCGATGAAGGCCCCCTGCACCGCGACGCCGACCACCGGGGCGACCACGGCCTCCACCCGGGCGGCGCGCACCCCCGCGTCGTAGGCCGCGACGGCGCTGGCGCCGACGGCCGCCACCTCCCGGTCGGTGGCGCCGCTGGCCCTGATCGTGCGCACCGCGCTCAGCGCCCGCTCGACCGCGGAGCTCATCTCCCCGACGCGCTCCTGGGAGGCCAGGGCGAGGGCGCGCAGGCGCCGGGCGACGGCGATGCCGGCGCTCATCCCCACGGCGACGGCCGCGAGCGTGACGCCGAGCAGGACGACGTCCACGAGCGCCATCGCGACGACCGCACCGACGACGACGAGCACCGAGCTGACGACCTCGACCAGCCCGGAGGTGACCACCGCGCGCAGCAGCGTGGTGTCGGAGCCGACCCGCGAGACGAGGTCACCGGTGCGCCGCCGGTCGTGCTCGGCCACCGGCAGGCGCAGCACGCGGTCCACCAGCCGGCGCCGGGTGCTCAGGACGACGCCCTCGGCGGTGCGCTGGAGCAGGTACTGCTGCACCGCACCGAGCAGCGACCCGCCGAGGAGCACGAGCACCAGGGCGGCGACGACCGGCCCGACGGCGTCCCCCCGCTCCACCGCGGTGATCACCCGGCCGACGAGGAGCGGCTGGGCGAGGGCGGCGACGGCCCCGAGGAGGGAGATCCCGGCCACCGCGACGAGCGCGACGCGGTGCTCGCGCAGGTACGGCAGGAGGGTGCGCAGCCCCACGCGAGGAGGCTGCGGCTCGGCGTCGCTCATCGGGGCTCCTGCGACCGCTGGAGGGCGTTGTCAGAACGAGGACCCGCTGGGGTGCGCCGTCGTTCTGACAGCGCGAGGAGCGCCAGGCCGAGGGCGGCGCCGAGGGCCCAGCCGGCCAGGACGTCGGTCAGCCAGTGCGCACCGAGGTAGACCCGGCTGAGCCCGACGGCCACGGCGCAGCCACCCGCGCCCAGCAGCACCGCGGCGCGAGCCGCCCGGGAGGAGACGACTCCCAGCAGCAGGCCCGCGAGGACCACCGCCAGCGCCGCCGAGCCGGTCGCGTGCCCGCTCGGGAAGGACGGGTCGTGCGGGGTGACGAGGGGCTCGACCGCCGGGCGCGCCCGCCCGACCACGCG
>NZ_JBZYWI010000124.1:0-9355 GCF_058932755.1 Quadrisphaera sp. DVD1 | reverse complement strand
CTCCAGCTGTGGCCGGACGCCGGGACGGGCGGCGACGGGCGCACGCCCGTGGCCTCCGGTGAGCCCTCGTCGCCGGAGGCCTCGCAGCCCCCGGCGACGGAGGGGGCGGAGCCGTCCGAGCCCGCTGCCTCGCCCTCGCCCGAGCCGACCACCGAGGCGCCCGCCGAGGCCGCTCCCGAGACCCCGGCGCCCTCCGAGCCCGCTCCGGAGGGCGCACCGGCCGCCGTGGTGCCGGCGGGGCTGGAGCCCTACACCGACGAGACCGGGTTCAGCGTCGCCGTCCCCGCGGGCTGGCAGGCGCAGCGGGACGGGCAGCGGGTGAGGTTCGACGACCCCGCGTCGGGCCGCTACCTGCTGGTGGACCAGACGGACGACCCCCAGCCCGACGCCCTGGCCGACTGGCAGCGGCAGGAGCCCACCGTGGCCCAGCGCCTCGACGGCTACGAGCTCGTCGGCCTGGAGCGGGTGAGCGTGCCCGGGGCCCAGGACGCCGCGGACTGGGAGTTCCGCCACAGCGGCGTGGTGCAGGTGCTCAACCGCAACCTGCTCGTCGGCCCCGACAAGGCCTACGCCCTCTACTGGTCCGGCCGCCAGGAGACCTGGGAGCAGGACCGGCAGCTCTTCGACGCGGTCGCCTCGACCTTCCAGCCCGCCGGCTGACGCCGCAGGGCCCCGCCCTCCGAGGAGGACGGGGCCCTGCGGCTGCGCGGGGTCAGCGGGAGACGACCACGTGCTCGTTCGGCACGACGTGCGTCATCGTCAGGCCCTCGACGTCGCGCGGGCCGTTCTTGCCGAGGTTGGCGGCGCGCTCGAGCTCGTCGTCGGCCAGCGTCTGGCTGGCCAGCGGCGGCAGGTGGCGGACGTCGTCCGCGGTGATCCCCAGCCCGTCGCCGACGCGCTGGCCGAGGGAGTCCTCGCACATGAAGAAGTGCCAGACCATCTGCTCCTGCACCTCGCGGGTCGCCTGGCCGATGGCGCCGACGAGGTTCGTCACGAGGTCGTCCTGCTCCCAGGGCTCCATGAGCAGGAAGCGCTGGCCGGCCTGCGTGTAGTCGTTCGTCCGCGGGATCCGCTTGCGCGTGAGGCGGCCGACGATCTCCGGGCCCTGCTCGTCGTGGGTGGGGTACTGCGCCTCGCGCAGCCCGCCCGTGATCGAGGGCTCGTAGTTGACGTGCGGGTTCGCCCCGGTGTCGTCCACGTAGTACTGCATCTGGCCGCCCTGCTGGTTGGTGGCCACGCGGGCGTTCTTGGGCTGGTTCACCGGCAGCTGGAGGTAGTTCGGGCCCACCCGGTAGCGCTGGGTGTCGCTGTAGGAGAACGTCCGGCCCACGAGCATCTTGTCGTCGGAGAAGTCCAGCCCGTCGACGAGGACGCCGGTGCCGAAGGCGATCTGCTCGTTCTCGGCGAAGTGGTTCCGCACGTTCGAGGTGAGCACCATCTTCCCGACCAGCTTCGGCGGGAACTCGTTCTCCGGCCACACCTTGGTGTCGTCCAGCGGGTCGAAGTCGAGCTCGGGGTGCTCCTCGTCCGTCATCACCTGGACCCGCAGCTCCCACTCGGGGAAGTTCCCGGCCTCGATGGCCTCGTAGAGGTCCTTGGAGGCGTGCCCCAGATCGGTGGCCTGGATGTTCGCGGCGTCCGCCTCGGTGAGGCTCTTGACGCCCTCGGACGGGTAGAAGTGGTACTTGACCAGGTGCGTGACGCCCTCGGCGTTGACCCACTTGTAGGTGTTCACCCCGAAGCCCTGCATCGTCCGGTAGTTGGCCGGGATGCCGCGGGGGCTGAAGAGGTTGACGAGCATGTGCATCGCCTCGGGGGTCTGCGACATGAAGTCGAAGATCCGCGCCGGCTCCTGGCGGAAGGTCACCGGGTCGGGCTTGAGGGAGTGGATGACGTCGGGGAACTTGATGGCGTCGCGGATGAAGAAGACGCCGAGGTTGTTGCCGACGAGGTCCCAGTTGCCGTCCTCGGTGTAGAACTTCACGGCGAAGCCGCGGGGGTCGCGGGCGGCCTCGGAGGAGTCCCGGCCGCCGATGACGCTGGAGAAGCGGACCGCGAGGTCGGTGCGCTTCCCGGCCTCGGAGAAGATCTTCGCCCGGGTGTACTCGGCGATCGGCTCGTCGCCCCACGTGCCGGTGGCCTCGAAGTGGCCGTAGGCGACGAAGCCGCGGGCGTGGACGATGCGCTCCGGGATCCGCTCGCGGTCGAAGTGGCTGATCTTCTCGAGGAACTGGTAGTTCTCCAGCGTCGCGGGGCCGCGGGCCCCGACGGTGCGCTGGTTCTGGTTGTCGTAGACGGGGTGGCCCTGACGGTTGGTCAGGACGCGCCGGTCGTCTCCGGGCGCGGGGGGCTGGCTCGCGACGTCGGTCATCGGTTCTCCTCCAGGGAAGGGGTGGTGGCGGTCTCGGGGCTGGGCGCGGAGGCGGCGCAGGCGCCGCACAGGCCCCAGAAGACCAGCTCGGCCTCGTCGACGACGAAGCCGGCCGGCAGGGAGGCGGGCACCAGGCAGGGCGCGGCGCCGGTGGCGCAGTCGACGTCCCGGGTCAGGCCGCAGCCGCGGCACACCAGGTGGTGGTGGTTGTCGCCCACCCGCGCCTCGTAGACGGCGCTCGCGGCGTCGGCGGGGCGGATCCGGCGGGCCAGTCCCGCGCCGACGAGCGCGTCGAGGCCGTCGTAGACCGCCTGCGTGGACAGCGCCCCCAGGCGGGTGCGGGCGCGGGAGGCCACCGCGGCCGCCGGGAGGTGCTCGCCGGTGGCGCGCGCGGCGGTCAGCACGCCGAGCACGGCCAGGCGCGGCTGCGTGGCGCGCAGGCCGGCCGCCTGCAGCGCGGTCCTCAGGTCCGCGTCAGGAGGCTCGGCCACGGGGTGCACGGTCCCCACTCCACCAGTCCTGTCTGGAACGAGTCAAGACAAGACCTCCCCCGGCGGCTCAGTCGCGGCGGTGCGGGTTGTCGAGCGGGACCGACTCGAGGGTGCGCCGCAGCTGGTCCAGGGCGTCCTTGACGTGGGCGCGCGGCGAGGTGCCCAGCACGGCCGCCGTCGCCTCGTGCGCGGTGGCGCGGGGGCCGTGCTGCTCGGGGGCGAAGCGGACGGTGAGCTCGGTGCGCCCGGCGCCCGGCAGGCCGTGGACGACGGCCTGGTAGTGGCCGCTGCCCTCGACCTCCCAGTCGATGTGGTCCATCGGCGGGCCCTCGAGGCCGCCGGTGAGGCCGGGCAGCCCGCCGTGGGCGTGCAGGTGCGCGGCGACCTCGCCGGGGGAGCGGTGCACCAGCTGCGACTCCTCCACCGTCCAGCGCGGGCCGGGCTCGCCGACGCGCCCGATCGAGGGCCCCGCGGGGGCGGCCTCGGCGCGGTGGCGGCTGCGGGCGCCCAGCACGAAGGCCAGCGCGCTGCCCGCCACCAGCCCGAGGACCAGCAGGGGCAGTGACGGGGAGGGACGGCTCTCGTTCTCGCTCACGGGTCGATCTTCGCGCGCGCGGACGTCCGCTGCCAGCCGCGAGCGGCCGGGTGCGCTCCGGTGGGCTAGCGTCGAACGCATGCCCGGCGACCCAGCTGACCTCGCCGTGCGCGAGCTCCTGCGCCCGAGCCCCGCCGTCCCGGCCGGCTCGCCGTTCCCCGCCGCGCTGTGGCTGCTGCGCCACGGCGAGAGCGAGGGCAACGTCGCCGCGCTGGCCGCCTACCGCGACGGCCGCGCCCGGCTCGACCTCGCGGCCCGCGACGCCGACGTCCCGCTCACCGCCCTCGGCCGGGCCCAGGCCGAGGGCGTGGGGCGCTGGCTGGCCGCGCTGCCGCCGGAGGAGCGGCCGACCCGCGTGCTGTGCTCGCCCTACCTCCGCGCGGTGCAGACGCTCGAGGGGGTGCTCTCCGGCGGGCTGTCCGTCCCGGCGCACACCGACGAGCGGCTGCGCGAGCGCGACCTCGGCATCTTCGACGGCCTGACCGGCCGCGGGATCCGCGAGCTGCACGCCGAGGAGTCGGTGCGGCGGCGCCACCTGGGCAAGCTCTGGTACCGCCCGCCCGGCGGGGAGAGCTGGGCCGACGTCGTCCTGCGCGTGCGCAGCCTGCTCGGCACGGCTCTGCCGCAGCTGGCCGGCGAGCGCGTGCTCCTCGTGACGCACCAGGCGGTCGTCATGGCCTTCCGGATCGCCCTGGAGGGCCTCGACGAGGAGACCGCGCTGCGCATCGACCGCGACGACCCCCAGCCGAACTGCGCCCTCACCCGCTACGAGGCGGCCGCGGGCGACGGCGGCGCCGGCGACAGCGCCGTGGCGCTGGCGGCCTACGCCGACACCACCGCGGTGGACGCCTCGACCGCCCCCGTCACCGAGGAGCCCGATGCCGACGTCCGTCCCTGAGGCCTCCGAGCGCCCGGCGGCCACCACCGTCACCGCGGCCGTCCTGCGCGCCTGGGCCCTGCCCGACCCCGGCACCGGCAAGGACGCCCGCGGGCGCGTGCTCATCGTCGGCGGCAGCGACCAGACGCCCGGCGCGGTGCTGCTCGCGGCCGAGGCGGCGCTGCGCTCGGGCGCCGGGAAGCTCCAGGTGGCCACCACGGCGTCCACGGCGGTCGCGCTCGCCGTGGCGATGCCCGAGGCGCTCGTCGTGCCGCTGCCGCAGGGGCCCGGAGGCGACATCGACCCCGCCGCGGCCGAGCAGCTGCTGGAGCTCGCCCAGGGCAGCTCGGCGGTGCTCGTGGGTCCCGGCATGCGCGACGTCGACGTAGCCCGGGAGCTGCTGGACGGCGTCGTGCCCTCCCTCTCCCCGGACGACGTGGGCGCCCTGGTGCTCGACGCCGCGGCCCACGCGTGGGTCGGCCAGCACGACGACGGGCTGCGCCACCTGCCGGGGCGGGTGCTGCTCACCCCGAACCCCACGGAGCTCGCGCTGACCCTCGGCGTGGAGCGCGACGAGGTCACCGGCGCTCCCGGCGAGCACGCCCGCGCCCTGGCGCTGCGGGTGGGCGCGTCGGTCTCGTGCGGAGGCGGGGAGTCCTGGATCAGCGACCCCGAGGGGCGGCTGTGGGTCGACCAGTCCGGGGGCGTCGGGCTGGGGGTCTCCGGCAGCGGCGACGTGCACGCCGGCATCGTCACCGGGCTGGCCGCGCGGGGCGCGGAGCCGACCCAGGCCGCGGTCTGGGGCGCGCACCTGCACGGCCGCGCGGGCGACCGGCTGGCCGCCAGCGTCGGCCGGCTGGGCTTCCTCGCCCGCGAGGTCTGCCCGGAGGTGCCGCGGGTGCTCAGCGAGCTGGAGGCCTGAGCCCTGCCGGTGGCGGCCGAGGTGGTCCCCCGAGGTGGTGCCCGGCCCCGCGGCGTGGCAGGTTCGGGGCATGACCCAGTCTCCTGACGCCGGCCTGCACGACGACGACCTCGACCCCGACGGCGACCCGGCGATGCTGCCCTCCCCTCCGGACACCTCCGGCCAGGCCCCGACGACGGGACCGGCCGACACCCTGCCCGTGCAGGAGGACCCGGACGACGAGGACGACCCGGACGCCGACCCGGAGATGCTCACCAGCGGCTCCTGAGCCCGGGGCGCCTCCGAGGTGGCCGAGCTCGACTACGCGGTGCTCGCGGACTTCGCGCGGGTGGACGGCGACGGCACCCTCACCGTCGTCGGCGGGCACCGCACGTCCGTCGTCGTCCCCGACCTGCCCGCGCAGCAGGTGCTGGCGGTGGCCGGACGCCTGTGGATGGGCCGGCGCGAGCCCCCCGCCCAGCTGGCCCTCGGGGCGCTGACCCCCGAGGGCGAGGTGCCGGTCGTGGCGACCTGGACGCTGGAGCCCGGCCCCGAGCAGGTCGAGGGGTCCGGGCGGCACTCGGCCAGCTTCGCCGTCACCGTGGTCGCCCCCGTGAGCTCCGTCGGCGGGTACGCGCTGGTGCTCTCGGTCAACGGCGAGGTGGCCCGACAGCTGCCCTTCACGGTCGTGGGCGGCTGAGCTCCAGCTCGAACCAGACCACCTTGCCGACCGGGCGCGCCGACGTGCCCCACGCCGAGGCGGTCAGCGCCACGAGGTCCAGGCCGCGCCCGCCCTCGTCGGTCGGGCCCGCGTGCCGCCGGACGGGCGGCGCGGGGCTCGCATCGGCGACGTCGACCCGCAGCACCGGCCCTCCGCCGGCCCCGGCCGCCGACCGCACGACGACCTCCAGCGCGAGCTCCGGCCCGGCGCCGTGGCGGATGGCGTTGGTGGTGAGCTCGGAGACGAGCAGCTCGGCCACCGCGGCGCGCTCCGCGTCGGTGCAGCCCGCCTCGGCCAGGACGGCGCGCAGCAGCCGCCGCGCCGCCCGCGCCGACGAGGGCACCGCGACCAGCGCCACCGAGCGCGAGGCCAGCACGGCCTCCGGCCGCACGCGCAGCGCCAGGACGGCGACGTCGTCCTCGGCCTCCTCGGGCAGCAGCTCCTCGAGGAGCCCGGCCACCAGGGCTGCCGTGTCCTGTCCCGCGCGGCGGGCGAGGGCGGCGGCGAGCCGGGCGACGCCGAGGTCGACGTCCTCCCCGCGGCGCTCGACGAGCCCGTCGGTGTAGAGCAGGAGCAGGGCGCCCGGCGGCAGGAGCGCGACGTGGTCGGACCGCGGCGACTCCGGTGCGACGCCCAGGAGCACCTCCGGCCCGCGGCCCAGGTCCTCCACGCGCCCGTCGGGCAGGAGCAGGAGCGGCGGCAGGTGGCCCGCGCAGGTCCAGCGGAGGGTGCGCGCGCCCCCGCTGCTGCGGTCCGGGGGCTCGTCGGGCGGGTCGACGACGGCGCACACGAGCGTCGTCAGCGTCGGGCTGCCGAGCCCCACCGCGGCGCGGTCCAGGCGCTGCACGGCCTCGGCGGGGCTGGCCGGGTGCTCGAAGGCGAGCGCCCGCAGCATGCTGCGCAGGGAGCCCATGGCCGCCGCGGCGCCCAGGTCGTGCCCGGTCACGTCCCCGATGACGAGCGCGGTGCCCCCGTCCGGCAGGACGAAGGCGTCGTACCAGTCCCCGCCGACCTGGTGGGCTCGGGCGGCGGGGGAGTAGCGGGCCACGACGTCGAGGCCCGGCGGCGAGGGCAGCGCCGTGAGGAGGGCCGCCTGCAGGGTGCGCGCGACGTCGCCGAGGTCCTCCACGAGCCGCGCCCGCTGCAGCGCCTGCCCCGCGTACCGCCCCAGCGCCGCGAGGCTGTCCCGCTCCTCCCCGGTGAACGGGGCCGGCTGCGGCCACGACATGGTGATCACCCCGTCGGTGCGCCCGTCGGCCGTCACCAGCGGCACCATGGCCCAGCGCTGGAACGCCTCGCGCCCGAAGACGGCCTCGATGCGGGGGTCCCGCCGGCCGAGCTCGGCGAGGTCGGCGATGTACAGCGGCGCCCCGGTCAGCGCCACCTGCGCGGGGTAGAGCTCCTCGGAGGTCAGCCCGTGGGCCGCCAGGCGCTCGGGCAGCCAGTCGAGGACGTCCTCGGAGCTGACGTAGGGCTGCAGGCCGCCGCGCTCGTGGTCGACCAGCAGGACGCCGCAGGAGCCGGTCTGGAGCACCTCGCGGGCCACCTCCAGGACGGTGGAGGTCACCTGGTCCACGGTCGCCGGGCCGACCAGGGCCTGGCTGAGCGCCAGCAGCAGCCGGCTGTGCCGCGCGAGCAGCTCGGCCGCCGCGCGCGCCCGCGAGCTGACCAGCTCGGACTCGACCAGGCGCACCTCCGTCGAGCACGCGGCCGCGAGGTCGCGCAGGGTCTCCACCTCGGCCTCGGTCCAGGCCCGCGGACGCTCGTCGACGGCGCACAGGTGACCCAGCGGCGCGCCGTCGGCGTCCACCACCGGCATGCTCACCCACGAGACGGCGCTGACGCCCAGGTGCAGGGAGGGCAGGTCGTCGGGGTCGGCGACCACGAGCGCGACCGGCACGTCGAGCTGGCGCCGCACGAGGCGGGTGAAGCGGTCCAGGTCGGCGCGGTCGAGGGCGCCCCCAGAGGCCGGGACCGGTGCGTTCTCGCCGGCGAGGGGCACCGCGCCATGATGCCGCACGAGCCCCTCCGGCGTCAGGAGCGGCGCGCCCCCTGCTCGAGCAGGGCCGTCATCGCCGGCAGGTCGAAGAACCGAGCCGTCTCGGCCGCGGACGGCGAGCCGGCCGCAGGGTCCGCGCCGGCCTCCAGCAGCAGGGTCGCCACGGTCGCGTCCTGGCGGAAGACGGCGGCGGCCAGGGCCGTCTGCCCCCGGTCGTTGGCGCGGGCGGTGTCCGCGCCGGCGGCCAGCAGCACCCGCACCGCCTCCGGGTGGCCGTGGTAGGCCGCCAGGACCAGGAGCGTGTCGCCCTTGTCGTTCGTCAGGTCCGGCGGCAGCCCCCCGGCGAGCAGGTCCGCGAGCGTGGCCGCGTCGCCGCCGCGGGCCATGTCGAAGACGCGGTGGGCGAAGGCCAGGGTGTCCTCGTCGAGGGCGGCCGGATCGGCGGGGCCTGCGGGTTCCATGGGCGCCGAGCCTACGGGCGCCGCCAGTCGTCGGAGGTCAGGTGGCTGCCCGCCTGCGGCCCCATCTGGAGCATGCCGCCGTCGACGGCCCACGAGGCGCCGGTGACGTAGCTGGCGGCCGGGGAGGCCAGGAACGCCACGACGGCGGCGATCTCGTGGGCGCTCCCGGGCCGGCCCAGCGGCACCCCCGGGCGCTCGTGGCCCGGAGCCGTGGGGTCCTCGTCCTCCTGCCCCGTCATGGGGGTGGCGATCTCGCCGGGGGCGACCGCGTTGACGGTGATCCCGTGCTCGCCCAGCTCGAGCGCGGCGGTGCGGGTGAGCAGGCCGAGCCCGCCCTTGGCGGCGTCGTAGGCGGAGGAGCCGACGCGCGGCTGGTGCTCGTGCACGCTCGTGATGTTGATGATCCGCCCGCCGCGCCCGGCGGCGACCATCCGCCGCGCAGCGCGCTGCAGGCAGAGGAACGCGCCGTCCAGGTCGGTGGCCAGGACCTTCCGCCAGCTCTCGTAGTCCATGTCGAGCAGGAGCTGGGAGTCGCCGGTGCCGGCGTCGTTGACGAGCACGTCGACCCCGCCCAGCGCCTCGGCCAGCTCGTCGACGACGTCGGCCGCCTGCGGCAGCCGGGTGAGGTCGAGGTGGCGCACCTCGGCGCGCCGGCCCTTGGCGCGCACCTCCTCGGCCGTCCCCTCCGCGGCCTCCTGGCTGCGGTACCAGGTGATGCCCACGTCGCAGCCCTGCTCGGCGAGGGCGACGGCGGTGGCGCGCCCGATCCCGGACTCCGAGCCGGTGACGATGGCGATGCGGGGCTGGGTGGCGGTGGTGTCGGTCACGGGGGGCTCCTGCGGCGGTGGGCCAGGGGGACGGCGGGGGCGGTCGGGAGACGGGGAGCGGCGGGGGCGCGGTGGGGTGACAAGAACCCCCCCCCGCAAAAGAGGCGCCTCC
>NZ_JBZYWI010000123.1:0-9610 GCF_058932755.1 Quadrisphaera sp. DVD1 | reverse complement strand
GCTGGCCGGTCCCGACGCCGCCGCGGAGCTCGCCGCCCGCCCGTGCGACGTCGTCCTCAACGGGATGACCGGCTCCGTGGGCCTGCGCCCCACCCTCGCGGCCCTGCGCGCGGGGCGGACGCTCGCGCTCGCCAACAAGGAGTCCCTCATCGCCGGCGGGGCGCTGGTCACCGCCGCCGCGGCGCCGGGGCAGCTGGTGCCGGTGGACTCCGAGCACTCGGCGATCGCCCAGTGCCTGCGCGGCGGCCGGGCGCAGGAGGTGCGCCGGCTGCTGCTGACGTCGTCCGGCGGGCCCTTCCGCGGGCGCACCCGGGAGCAGATGGCCGGCGTCACCCCCGAGCAGGCGCTCGCCCACCCGACGTGGTCGATGGGCCCGGTGATCACCACCAACTCCGCGACCATGGTCAACAAGGCGCTGGAGGTCATCGAGGCGTCGCTGCTCTTCGGCCTGCCCGTCGACCGCGTGGACGTCGTCGTCCACCCGCAGTCGGTCGTGCACTCGATGGTGGAGTTCACCGACGGCGCCACGCTGGCCCAGGCCTCGCCGCCGGACATGAGGCTGCCGATCGCGCTCGGCCTCACCTGGCCCGACCGGCTGCCGCGCCCCGACTACGGGATCGACTGGACCACGGCGTCGACGTGGGAGTTCGAGCCGCTGGACGAGCGCGCCTTCCCCGCCGTCCGGCTCGCCCGCGAGGCGGCGGCCACCGGCAGCACGGCGCCGGCCGTCTACAACGCGGCCAACGAGGAGTGCGTGGCGGCCTTCCTCGACTCGCGCCTGCCCTTCCTGGGGATCGTGGACACTGTCGAGCAGGTCGTCGCCGAGCACGTGCCGGTGGCACCCGACTCGATGGGCGTGGACGACGTCCTGGCGGCGGAGGCCTGGGCGCGCGCCCGGGCCCGCGAGGTCCTGGCATCACGAGGAGCGGCATGAGCACGGTCATCGCCTGGGTCGTCGGCGTCGGGGTGCTCGTCGTCGGGCTCGCCGTCTCGATCGGCCTGCACGAGGTCGGGCACCTGCTCCCGGCCAAGCGCTTCGGGGTCAAGGTGACCCAGTACATGGTCGGCTTCGGCCCGACGGTGTGGTCGCGGCGGCGCGGGGAGACCGAGTACGGCGTCAAGGCCGTGCCGCTGGGCGGGTACATCCGGATGATCGGGATGTACGCGCCCGCCGCCGACGGCACCGTGCGCAGCGGCTCGACGGGCGCCTTCCAGGCGCTGGCCGAGGACGCCCGCCAGCTGGCCGCGGAGGAGGTCGGCCCGGGGGAGGAGCACCGCACCTTCTACCGGCTGCCCGTGCGCAAGCGCCTGGTCGTCATGCTCGGCGGCCCGGTGATGAACCTGCTGCTGGCCACGGTCTTCCTGGGCCTGGTGATCACCACGATCGGCCTGCCGGCGCTGACCCCGCGCGTGTCGACCGTGTCGGAGTGCGTGCTCTCCGCGGCCGACGCCGAGCGCGGCTGCCAGCCCGGCGACCCGCAGGCCCCCGCCGCGGCCGCCGGCATCCGCCCGGGCGACGTCATCCTCGCCGTCGACGGGCGCGAGGCGGACGGCGACTGGACCCGGGTGCAGTCCGCGATCCGCGAGGCGGCGGGGCGCACCGTCGCGGTCGAGGTGGAGCGCGACGGCGAGCCGGTCGTCCTCCAGGCCGCGGTCATCGCCAACGACGTCCCCCGCCTCGACGACGAGGGGGCGCCGGTCACCGACGCCGACGGCGAGCTCGTCACCGACCGCGTCGGCTTCCTCGGGGTCTCCCCGAGCACCGAGCCGGTGCGCCAGCCGGTGACCGCGGTGCCCGGCTACGTCGCGGACGCCACCTGGGCCACCGCCGAGGTCGTCCTCAACCTGCCCGCCCGCATGGTGGGGGTGGCCCAAGCGGCCTTCGGCGACGCCGAGCGCGACCCCAACGGGCCGATCGGCCTGGTCGGCGCCGGCCGGCTGTCGGGGGAGATCGCCAGCAGCGACCTCTTCGCCACGACGACGCAGCGGGTCGCGGCGATGCTCGGCCTGCTGGGCTCGCTGAACCTGGCCCTGTTCGTCTTCAACCTCGTGCCCCTGCTCCCGCTGGACGGCGGCCACATCGCGGGTGCGCTGTGGGAGGGGGCCCGCCGGCGGGTCGCCGCGCTGCGCGGGCGGCCGGACCCCGGCCCGTTCGACCTGGCCCGGCTGCTGCCGGTCACCTACGTGGTGACCGCGCTGCTGGTCGGCATGTCGGTCCTGCTCCTCTACGCCGACATCGTCCGCCCGATCACCCTGGGCTGAGCCGGTCCCACGGTCCGGTCCCGGTAGGGGCGATACTGGGCGCATGGCGATCCCCGTCAGCCTCGGCATGCCCGCGGCTCCCCCTCCGGTGCTCAGCCCACGGCGCCGCTCGCGCAAGATCAAGGTGGGCAGCGTGGCCGTCGGCGGCGACGCCCCGGTGAGCGTCCAGTCGATGTGCACCACCCCTACCACCGACATCAACGCCACGCTCCAGCAGATCGCCGAGCTCACGGCGTCCGGCTGCGACATCGTGCGCGTGGCGTGCCCCAGCCAGGACGACGCCGAGGCGCTGCCGATCATCGCGATGAAGTCCCAGATCCCGGTGATCGCCGACATCCACTTCCAGCCCAAGTACGTCTTCGCCGCCATCGAGGCCGGCTGCGCGGCCGTGCGGGTCAACCCGGGCAACATCCGCAAGTTCGACGACCAGGTCAAGGAGATCGCCAAGGCCGCCAAGGACCACGGCACCTCGATCCGGATCGGCGTCAACGCCGGGTCGCTCGACAAGCGGATCATGGACAAGTACGGCAAGGCGACGCCCGAGGCCCTCGTGGAGTCCGCGGTGTGGGAGGCCTCGCTCTTCGAGGAGCACGACTTCCACGACTTCAAGATCTCGGTCAAGCACAACGACCCGGTGGTCATGGTGCGGGCCTACGAGATGCTCGCCGAGCGGGGCGACTGGCCGCTGCACCTCGGCGTCACCGAGGCCGGGCCGGCGTTCCAGGGCACGATCAAGTCGGCGGTGGCCTTCGGGTCGCTGCTCAGCCGGGGCATCGGCGACACGATCCGCGTCTCGCTCTCGGCCCCTCCGGTGGAGGAGGTCAAGGTCGGCATCCAGATCCTGCAGTCGCTGAACCTGCGCCCGCGCAAGCTCGAGATCGTCTCCTGCCCCTCCTGCGGGCGCGCCCAGGTCGACGTCTACACGCTCGCCGACGAGGTCACCGCGGGCCTGGAGGGCCTGAGCGTGCCGCTGCGCGTGGCCGTCATGGGCTGCGTCGTCAACGGTCCGGGCGAGGCCCGCGAGGCCGACCTCGGCGTCGCCTCGGGCAACGGCAAGGGGCAGATCTTCGTGCGCGGCGAGGTCGTCAAGACCGTGCCGGAGCACGACATCGTGGCCACCCTCATCGAGGAGGCGAACCGCCTCGCGGAGCAGATGCGCCTCGACGGCGAGCTCGCCGCCGAGGGTGCGCCCACCGTCTCGGTCAGCTGAGCGGGGTCCGTCCGTGGTCCTCCCCGTCTTCCGCAGCCCGCTGCGCGTGCTCGACGACGCCGACCGGGCCGACGTCCTGGCCCTGTGCGCCCAGGACCCGGTGGCGAACGTCTTCGTCTCCAGCCGGGTCAGCCAGGTCGGCGTCGACCCGGCGCGCCTGGGCGGGCAGCTGTGGGGCTGGTACCCCGAGGGGCGCCTGACCGCGGCCTGCTGGGAGGGCGCGAACCTCGTCCCGGTGCTCTCGCGCCGCGGCGGGGGCGGCGGTCCGGACGCCGACGCCCTCGACGCCTTCGCCACCCGGGCGCGCCGCCACGGCCGGCGCTGCTCGTCGCTGGTGGGCCCCGCGGACGCCGTCCTCGGGCTGTGGGAGCGGCTGGAGGAGGCCTGGGGCCCGGCCCGCGACGTGCGCCCCGACCAGCCGCTGATGGCGATCCGCGGCCTGCCGCAGGTGGCCCCGGACCCTGCGGTGCGCCTGGCCACGCCCGCCGACCTCGACGTGCTCGTGCCGGCGTGCGTGGCGATGTTCACCGAGGAGGTCGGGTACTCGCCGACCGCGGGCGACGGCGGGGCGACCTACCGGCGCCGCGTGCAGGAGCTCGTCGGCGCCCGGCGCTCGTTCGTGCGGATCGAGGAGGTCGGCGGGAGCCCCCAGGTGGTCTTCAAGGCCGAGCTGGGCGCCGTCTCGCCGGGCGTCGCCCAGGTGCAGGGGGTGTGGGTGCACCCCGAGCGCCGCGGGGAGGGCCTGGCCGAGCCGGGGATGGCCGCCGTCGTCGTCGGGGCCCAGGCGGCCGGCTACGGCGTCGTGAGCCTCTACGTCAACGACTTCAACACCCGCGCGGTGCGGGCCTACGCCTCCGTGGGCTTCGAGCAGGTCGGCACCTTCGCCACCGTGCTGTTCTGACGCCCGCGCGGCGCCTCCTCGCGCCGTTCATGGGGCAGTCGGGGGTGCGGCGGCCCGGGACCCGGGTCTTCTCCATGATCGGTGCCCGCGCTGCGGAGCGGGCGGATCCGTGCCCGCTCCTGGTGCGCGCGGGGTGGCCCCGTGCCCGCTTCTGGTGCGCGCGGGGGCGCCCCGTGCCCGTCGGCGCGGGGCGCGGAGGGGTGCCTAGGGTGGCGCGATGCCCCTGCAGCTCCGCCGCTTCCACCACGTGGCCGTGATCGCCACCGACTACGAGCGCTCGAAGCGCTTCTACACGGAGGTGCTGGGGCTGCGCGTGGTCCGGGAGACGCACCGGGCCGCGCGCGCCTCCTACAAGCTCGACCTCGAGCTGCCCAGCGGTGACGCCGTGGAGCTCTTCAGCTTCCCGGACCCGCCCGCGCGGCCCTCGCGCCCCGAGGCCGCGGGGCTGCGCCACCTCGCGTTCGCCGTCGACGACCTGGACGCCGCGGTGGCGGCCCTGTCGGAGCAGGGCGTGGCCGTGGAGGACGTGCGCGTGGACGAGACCACCGGGCTGCGCTTCACCTTCTTCGCCGATCCGGACGGCCTGCCGCTGGAGCTGTACGAGCAGCACTAGCCTCCAGCCGCGCCCGGAGGACCCGGGCGCGGGAGGAGCGGTCCTGTGAGCACGACGATCTGGCGCCAGCACGGGGACGGGCGCACCATCGCCCCCGGTGCGGTGGTCGCGCCCGACGAGCGGCTGAGCTGGCCGCGCACGGTGGGCATCGGCCTCCAGCACGTCGTCGCGATGTTCGGCGCGACGTTCCTCGTGCCGCTGATCACCGGCTTCCCGCCCGCCACCACGCTCTTCTTCTCCGCCCTGGGCACGGCGCTGTTCCTGCTGATCACGCGCAACCGCGTGCCCAGCTACCTCGGCTCGAGCTTCGCCTTCATCGCCCCGATCGGGGCGGCCACCGCCAGCGGCGGCCGCGCCACGGCGCTCGGCGGCGTCGTGGCCGCCGGCGTGCTGCTGGCGCTCGTGGGCCTCGTGGTGCACCTGGCCGGCGCGGGGTGGATCGAGCGGCTCATGCCCCCGGTGGTCACCGGCACGATCGTCGCGCTCATCGGCCTCAACCTGGCGCCCAGCGCCAAGGACAACGTCGAGGCCGCGCCGGTCACCGCCGTGGTGACCATCGCCGCCGTCGTGCTGGTCGGCGTGCTGCTGCGGGGCATCCTCGGGCGGCTGTCGATCCTCGTCGGGGTGCTCGTCGGCTACCTCGTGGCCGTCCTGCGCGGCGAGGTCGACTTCGACGCCGTCCGCGAGGCCGCGTGGGTGGGGCTGCCGGAGTTCACGGCCCCCTCCTTCGACGTCTCGGTGCTCGGCCTGTTCCTGCCGGTGGTGCTCGTCCTCGTCGCCGAGAACGTCGGCCACGTGAAGTCGGTGGCCGCCATGACCGGCCGCGACCTCGACCCGGTCACCGGCCGGGCGCTGCTCGCCGACGGCCTGGCCACGACCCTCGCCGGCCTCGGCGGCGGCTCGGGCACCACGACGTACGCCGAGAACATCGGCGTGATGGCGGCCAGCCGCGTCTACTCCACCGCGGCCTACGCCGTCGCGGCGGCGGCCGCGTTCGTGCTCAGCCTCTCGCCGAAGTTCGGCGCGGTGATCGCCACGGTGCCCCAGGGCGTGCTGGGCGGCGCGGGCACGGTGCTCTACGGCCTCATCGGCGTCCTGGGAGCCCGCATCTGGGTGCAGGCGCGGGTGGACTTCTCCCGCCCCGCGGCCCTGACCAGCGCCGGCGTCGCCCTGGTGATCGGCGTCGCGAACTACACGTGGTCGCCCGGAGACCTGGAGTTCGGCGGCATCGCCCTGGGCACCGCGGCGTCCCTGGTGATCTACCACCTGATGACGGCGGTCGGGCGCTGGCGCGGCACCGACGTCGAGCCGGCGAGCCCGGCGTCCCTGCCGCCGGCGGACCCGCGCGGCTGAGCGCGAGCGCGCCTAGGGGTGTCAGGACGACGACGACCCCTGGATCGTCGTCGTTCTGACACCCGCAGGTCGCGGGGTCAGCGCTGGTGCAGCGCGTGGACGACGGCGTGGCCCCGGCCCCTGCTGATCAGCGCCCGGTTCACCGGCGTCGTGACGACGAACGCCAGCGCCAGCGAGCCGGCCAGCGAGAGCCAGAACACCGGGCTGGCCAGGCCGGCCTCCATCGCGCCGGGGATGGCGACCATCGCGGTGTTGTCGACGACCTCCATCACGGCGATCGAGAGCGTGTCCGCGGCCAGGGCGACGCCGAGCGCCGCCCGCAGGTCCACGCCGGTGCGCAGGACGCCGCGCACGGTCAGGGCGTAGCCGAAGACGAAGGCCAGGGCGACCGAGAGGGCCACCGTCGCGGCGGCGTGCCAGCCCAGCGCGGTGCCGATGACCATCCCGAGCACCTCGCCGATGGCGCAGCCGGTGAGGCAGTGCAGCGTCGCCGTGGCGGCCATCGCCCAGGACGCCCGAGCGGGCGCGTCGTGGCCGGTGCCGGTGCCGTGGTGGTGGGCGTGTCGGGTGTCCATGGCGGCACGAACGCCATACCCCCCAGGGGTGTTCCCGAGGTGGTGGCGCCGCGGGGCCGTCGCGCCCCGGTAGCCTCGTCCCTCGTGCTGCTGCGGATGTCGACCCTGTTCCTGCGGACCCTCCGGGAGGACCCCGCCGACGCCGAGCTGCCCAGCCACCGGCTGCTCGTGCGCGCGGGCTACATCCGCCGCGCCGCCCCCGGTGGGTACACCTGGCTGCCGCTGGGCCACCGGGTGCTGCGCCGCGTCGAGGCGATCGTGCGCGAGGAGATGGACGCCATCGGCGCCCAGGAGGTGCTCTTCCCCGCGCTGCTGCCCCGCGAGCCCTACGAGGCGACCGGCCGCTGGACGGACTACGGCGACAACCTGTTCCGGCTCAAGGACCGCAAGGGCGCGGACTTCCTCCTCGGCCCCACCCACGAGGAGATGTTCACGCTCCTCGTGAAGGACCTCTTCTCGTCCTACAAGGACCTGCCGCTCAGCCTCTACCAGATCCAGACGAAGTTCCGCGACGAGGCGAGGCCGCGCGCCGGCCTGCTGCGCGGTCGCGAGTTCGTCATGAAGGACTCCTACTCCTTCGACACCCACGACGCCGGGCTGGAGCAGGCCTACGCGCGCCACCGCGCCGCCTACGTGCGGATCTTCGAGCGCCTCGGCCTCGACTACGTCATCGTCTCGGCGGTCTCCGGGGCGATGGGCGGCTCGGCCAGCGAGGAGTTCCTGCACCCCAGCCCGTTCGGCGAGGACACCTTCGTGCGCTCCGCGGGCGGCTACGCGGCCAACGTCGAGGCCGTCACCACGCCCGTGCCGCCGGCCCTGGACTGGGACGACGCCCCTGCCGCGCACGTCGAGGACACCCCCGACACCCCGACGATCGAGTCGCTGGTCGCGCTGGCGAACGAGCGCTTCCCCCGCCCCGACCGCCCATGGACCGCGGCGGACACCCTCAAGAACGTCGTGGTCACCCTGCGCCACCCCAGCGGTGACCTCGAGCCCCTCGTCATCGGCCTCCCCGGCGACCGCGAGGTCGACGAGAAGCGGCTGGAGGCCGCGGTGACCCCGGCCGAGGTGCTGCCCTTCGGCGAGGCCGACTTCGCCCGCCACCCGGCGCTGGTCAAGGGCTACATCGGCCCCGGCGTCCTGGGCACCGAGCGCGCCAGCGGCATCCGCTACCTGCTCGACCCCCGCGTCGTGCCCGGCACGCGCTGGGTGACCGGGGCCGACGAGCACGGCCGCCACGTCTTCGACCTCGTCGCCGGCCGCGACTTCACCGCCGACGGCACGATCGAGGCCGCGGAGGTGCGCGACGGCGACCCGGCGCCCGACGGCTCCGGCCCGCTGGAGAGCGCGCGCGGCATGGAGATGGGCCACGTCTTCCAGCTCGGCCGCAAGTACGCCGAGGCCCTGGGCCTGCAGGTGCTCGACGAGAACGGCAAGCTCGTCACGGTCACCATGGGCTCCTACGGCATCGGCGTCTCGCGCGCCGTGGCGGCCATCGCCGAGTCGCTGCACGACGACCTCGGCCTGGTCTGGCCGCGGGCGGTGGCCCCGGCCGACGTCCACCTCGTCGCCGCGGGCAAGGACGAGGCCGTCCTCGCCGGCGCCGAGGAGCTGGCGGGGGCCCTGCACGCGGCCGGGCTCACCGTGCTGCTCGACGACCGCCCCCGGGTCAGCCCCGGGGTGAAGTTCAAGGACGCCGAGCTCCTGGGCATCCCCACCATCGTCACCGTGGGCAAGCGGCTGGCCGACGGCGTCGTGGAGGTGCGCGACCGGGCCACCGGCGAGCGCACCGACGTCGCCGTGGCCGACGCCGCCGCCCACCTGGTGGCGCTCGTGCGTTCCGCGGAGTGACGGGCGGCGCCCTCGCCCTCGACGCGCTCGACCTCGGGATCGAGGTCTCCCCGGGCACCCTGGCGCTGCTCCTGCTCGCGGCCCTGGCCGCCGGGTGGGTCGACGCCGTGGTGGGCGGCGGCGGCCTCGTGCAGCTGCCGGCGCTGCTCCTCGTGCCGGGGATCGCCCCGGTGCAGGCCCTCGCGACGAACAAGCTCGCCGGGTTCGCCGGCACCACCACGAGCGCCCTGACCTACGCCCGCCGCGTCGACCTCGACTGGCGCACGGCCGTGCCGATGGCCGTGGTCGCCGGGGGAGGGGCCGCGGCCGGCGCCGCGGTCGCGCACGCGGTGCCCGCCGCCGCGCTGCGCCCGGTGACCCTCGTGGCGCTCGTCCTCGTGGCGCTGTGGACGCTGCTGCGACGGCCCCCGGCCGACGACCCCGTGCTGCGCTGGGGCGGGGCCCGGCACGTGGGCACCGCCGTCGTCCTCGGCCTCGTCGTCGGCACCTACGACGGCGTGCTCGGCCCCGGCACCGGCAGCTTCCTCGTCGCCGGCCTGGTCGGCCTGGGGTACGCGTTCCTCCAGGGCAGCGCGGTGGCCAAGGTGGTCAACGCGGCCACCAACCTCGGCGCCCTCGTGGTGTTCACCGTCGCGGGCAGCACGCTGTGGGGGCTCGGCCTGGCCATGGCCGTCGCCAACATGGCCGGTGGCTACCTGGGGGCGCGCACCGCGGTGGCCCGGGGGAGCGCCTTCGTGCGCGGCGTCTTCCTCGTCGTGGTCGCGGTGCTCGTGCTGCGCCTGGGCGCCCAGGTGGTCGGCGACCTCAGCGCCCGGTGAGCCCCGGCAGGGCGACCAGCTCGGCGG
>NZ_JBZYWI010000122.1:0-9642 GCF_058932755.1 Quadrisphaera sp. DVD1 | reverse complement strand
CCCCGGCCACGAGGTCGTTGGCGCAGCGCAGCACCGGGTGGGCGGCCAGGGCGGCGAGCGCGTCGTCGTCCAGGCCCGCCGCGCCGGTGACCGTGAAGACGTGCCGCTCCCCCGGCAGCAGCGTCACCAGCGAGGTGTCGACCTGCGCGGCCGGGGTGAGCCGGTCGGGGAAGAGCGACAGGTCGCGCAGGAGGACGCCGGCGGTGACGGCCACCCGGACGGCGTCCTCGCCGGCGCGCTCGACCGCGACGTCCCACCGCGGCGCGGCGTAGGAGAGGTCCCTGTCCTCGGCGAAGAAGGCCAGGGCCCGCACCCCGGTGGGGGTGCTCGCCACGAGCAGCTCGCGCGCCGGGTCGCCCGGGGTGGCCACCGCGGCGGGCAGCGCGAGGGTGGCCGCGCCGAACCGGTCGGTGACCAGGCGCGAGGACCAGGCGGCCAGCTGCTCGCCGTCGAAGGAGAGCCGACGCACGGCCACCGGCTCGCGCCACGTCTCGCCGCCGTCGTTGACGCCGACCAGCGACAGCCCGCCGTCGCGGGGCTGCACGGTCAGCAGCCGGGTGGCGTTCGCGGCGCGCAGGGCGAACCACAGCGGCTTGCGCTGGCCGTCGCCGTCGACCGCGGCCCACGACGTGACGGGCCAGCAGTCGTTCAGCTGCCACACGATCGTCCCGGTGCACAGCGGGCGCAGCGAGCGGAGGTGCTCGATGCCGAAGGCCATCGCCCGCGCCTGGTTGAGCTGGGTCGCCCAGTGCCAGTCCTCCACCGACACCGGGGTCGGGAAGTGCGGCGCCAGGCCCCGCTCGAGCTTGCCGTTGCCGTCGTTGGCCTTCTGGTGGTGCAGGACGCCGGGCGAGTCGGGGGCCATCGGCTCGTCGCGCACGGCGCGGCGCAGCGTCGACCAGGCCGGCGGGCCCTGCCAGCCGAACTCCGAGACGAAGCGCGGCCGGTGCTCGCGGTAGACCGTGTAGTCGACCTCGTTCCACACGTCCCACAGGTGGGTGCAGCCGTGGGCGGGGTCGTTGGGGTGGAGGTCCATCGAGCCCGAGGAGGGGCTGCCCGCCCAGTACGGGCGCGTGGGGTCGACCTCGGCCACCACCCGAGGCAGCAGGTCGAGGTAGTAGCCCGCGCCCCAGGTGCGCCCGGCCAGCGGCTCGGCCCAGCCCCAGTCGAAGAACCCCCACGTGTTCTCGTTGTTGCCGTTCCACAGCACCAGGCTCGGGTGCGGCACGAGGCGCGCCACGTTGTCGCGCGCCTCGGCCTCCACCTCGCTGCGCAGCGGCTCCTCCTCCGGGTAGGCCGCGCAGGCGAAGAGGAAGTCCTGCCAGACGAGCACGCCGGCCTCGTCGCAGGCGTCGTAGAAGTCGTCGGACTCGAAGACCCCGCCGCCCCACACCCGCAGGAGGTTGAGGTTGGCGCCGGTGGCCTGGGCCACCCGCTCGCGCACCCGGGCGGCGTCCACCCGGTGCGGGAAGGCGTCGTCGGGGATCCAGTTGGCCCCGCGCACCGGGACGGCGACGTCGTTGACGACGATCCGGAACGGGGTGCCGTGCTCGTCCGGCGTGGTGTCCAGGCGCACGGTGCGGAAGCCGACGCGCCGGCGCCACGTGTCGAGCACCGCGCCGTCCCCGTCGGCGAGGACGACCTCGGCGTCGTAGAGCGGCTGCTGGCCGAGGTCGTGCGGCCACCAGCGCCGCGGGTCGGGCACGACGACGACCACCTCGGCGCTGCCCTGGCCGGCCGGCACGCGCGCGGTGGCGACCACCCCTGCCACCTGCGCGGTGAGCACCAGCTCGGCGTCCCGGCCGGAGCCGGAGCGCTCCGGGCCGAGGTCGCTGCGCTCCGGGCCGAGGTCGCTGCGCTCCACGTCGACCGCGAACCGCACCGTGCCGGTGCTCCCCCGGACGTCGACGAGCGGGCGGACCCGGGCCAGGTGCGCGGTGGACCAGGCGTCGAGGGCGATCGGCCGCCAGATGCCGCTCGTGGCGGTGGTCGGGCCCCAGTCCCAGCCGAAGCTGCACGCCATCTTGCGCAGGTGCGCGTAGGGCCCCGGGTAGTTGCTGGGCCGCGCTCCCAGCCGCTCCCGCTCGGCCTCCCCGGCGGTCCACGCCGAGGTGAAGACCACCTCGAGGGCGTTCTCGCCGTCGACCAGCAGGCCCTGCACGGGCCACCGGTAGGTGCGGTGCATGTTGGCGGTGCGCGCCACCTCGACGCCGTTGACCCGCACGGTCGCGACGGTGTCGAGGCCCTCGCAGACGAGGTCGACGCGCTCGGCGCCGCCGTCCGGGGCCGCGAACGTCGTGCGGTAGGCCCAGTCCTGGTGCCCGACCCAGTCGACCACGAGCTCGTTGCGGTCGAGGTAGGGGTCGGGCACCAGCCCCGCGGCCAGGAGGTCGGTGTGCACGGCGCCGGGGACGGTCGCCGGCACCGGCTCCGGCGGCAGCGGCGGGAGGCCGTGCGCGCGCGCCGGGTCGGCCAGCGCCACGGTCCAGCCGTGGTGGAGGGGCGTGGTGCGCAGCGTCATCGTCGACTCCTCAGGTCGGGCCCTCGGCGCCGAGGAGCCTGGTGAGCGCTCACACCGAGCCGGTGAGCACGGCCGCCAGCGCCGTGGCGCCGAGCAGGAGGCAGCCGGCGGCCGTGGCCGCCAGGACGCCCGCGCCCGGGCCGGTGCGCAGGGACGCGTCGGCGCGCAGGGCGGCGTCCACGGCCCTGCCCCGGCGCGCGCTGGCCAGCACGAGGACGAGCCCGGCCAGCACGCCGCAGGCGCCGAGCACGACGGCCAGCGCGCCGAGCGCCGGGGCGAGCAGGCGGGCGCCGGCCAGGGAGCCCGCGACGAGCGAGAGGCTCGTGCGCCGCCACGCCAGGGCGGTCCGCTCCGGCTGGAGGCCCGGGTCGAACGGGGTGGCGCTCACGCCAGCAGCAGCCCGACGACGAGGAGCATCCCCGCCACCACCGCGCCCGCCGCGAGCGGCGCGGCCATCACCGGCGCGGGCAGCGGCCGCCCCTCGCGCAGCGCCCGCTCGACGCCGGTCCACCCGCGCCACGCCTGGACGGGGGCCAGGACGCCGAGGACGAGGAGGACGAGCGCGGCCGCCAGCCGCAGGCCGGGGTGCACCGGCAGGTCCAGGGCCTCGAGCGCGACGCCGACCGCCAGCAGCGCGAGCGAGGTGCGCACCCACGCGAGGAACGTGCGCTCGTCGGCCAGCGAGAAGCGGGCGTCGGGCTCGCTGCCGGTGCCGTAGACCCGGGAGGGGAACCGCCGCGGGGCCGGGCGCGCGGGCGTGGTCACGGGTGCAGTCCACCAGGTCCGGCGGTCGGTCGGCGATCCGGCCGGGTCTCACCGCTGACCCGGCTCCGCCGAGGCGTGCGGGGTCCGCGGCGGCAGCTCGGACTGCACGCGCCGCCAGTGGTAGACGTACAGCGGCGCGGCGATGAGCAGCGTCGTGCCCGACCCGACGAGCTGCAGGACCGCCTGGCGCTGCTGGGAGTCGACCGCGCGCGCCTCCTGGCGCGCCAGCTCCTCCTCGGTCAGACCGGAGTCCGTGCCCGGCGAGTCGAACCCGTAGTAGCCGGGGTCGGGGTAGACCAGCTCGACGACGCCGCGCACGAGGCTGACGGTGGCGAAGATGGCGATCACCAGCGTGATGAGGCAGACCAGGTACAGGTACAGGTTGCGGAGGCTCAGACGCTCCTGGACGGCCACGACGTCTCCTGTCGACGGGCCGGCACCCTCGCCGGCCAGGCGTGCATCCTGCCGCAGCGGCGGCCGTGGGGGCAGTCCCCGCCGCCCGTCCCGGTGCGGTCTGCCGGAGCTGGGCGACCACAGCCGGTGACCCTCGGCCTGGCATGCTGGTCACCCCAGCGGAGGCGCCGTCGGGGCCCCGCAGCGGGAGGCAGACGTCGTGGAGGGCCCCGTGGCACCGGCACCGCCCCACGACCGTCCTGAGCGGGTGGACTACCGGGGCCTCTTCCTGGGGCTGCCCACCGCCTACCTCGTGATGGACCGCGACCTCGTCGTCGTGGAGGCCAACGAGGCCTACCTGCAGCTGCTCGGTCGCACGCGCGAGGACCTGGTCGGCCGCCCGGTGTTCGAGGCGTTCCCCCCGACGCCCGACGCCCTGGACGAGCAGGGGGAGAACCCGCTGCAGACCTCCTTCGAGCGGGCGCGCGACACGGGGCAGCCCGACGTCATGCCCCTCTTCCGGTACGGGGTGCTCGACCAGGGCAGCGGCGAGGTCGTCGAGCGCTACTGGTCGCTCATCAGCGCTCCGCTGCTCGACGACGACGGGTCGACCCTGCTCGTCCTGCAGCGGGTCGAGGACGTCACCGACTACGTGCGCGAGCAGGAGGGGCGCCGCGCGGAGGCCGAGCGCGGCCGCGCGTGGCAGGAGCGGGTGCAGGTGGTCGAGGCCGACCTCTACCAGCGGCTCCAGCAGCTGCGCGCCGCGCAGGACGCCAAGGACGTCGCGGCCCGCCGCCTGGCGCGCCTGGGCGAGGTGGCGCTGCAGCTGACGACGGCCGAGACGGTCGAGGACCTCGAGCGCATCGTCGTCGCGCAGGGCCTGGGCCTGCTCGGGGCCGACGGCGGGGCCATCGTCTCGCCCGACGACGCCGGCGGCTGGCGCGTGACGGTCAGCGCGGCGCTGGGCGAGCACGTCCAGCTGGCCTACGGGAGCCTGCCCTTCGACAGCCCCCTGCCGGCCACGTGGACGGCGCGGACCGGCCAGCGGCTGCTGCTGCCCACGCGCGCGTCCGGTCTGGCCTTCTCCCCCGCGATGGCCGGGGTCTACGCCGACACCCGGCGCGACGCCTGGGCCTTCCTGCCGCTGAGCGCGCGCGGGAAGGTGCTCGGCACCCTGGCCGTGTCCTGGGTCGACGAGCACCCTCTGGGGCGCGAGGAGGTCGACGTCCTGGAGACCTTCGCGGCCCAGTGCGCCCAGGCCCTCGACCGCCTGCTGGCCCTGCGCGCGGAGCGCCGCGCGGCGTCCGCCGTCGCGCGGATGTCGGAGACGCTGCAGCGCTCGCTGCTCACCGAGCCCCCGCAGCCCGACCGCCTCCAGATCGCCGTGCGCTACTCCCCCGCCGCTCAGGACGCCCAGGTCGGCGGTGACTGGTACGACGCCTTCGTCAGCCGCGAGGGCGTGACGTCCCTGGTCGTCGGTGACGTCTCCGGCCACGACCGGGACGCCGCGGCGGCGATGGCGCAGATGCGCAACCTCCTGCGCGGCATCGGCTACGCCACCGGCGAGCCGCCCTCGGCGGTCCTGTCGGACCTGGACAGCGCCGTGCGCGACCTCCACGTCGGCGCGCTGGCGACCGTCGTCCTGGCGCAGGTCCACCAGGACGAGCAGGAGCGCCGCGAGGGCGTGCGCGTGCTGCAGTGGTCGAGCGCCGGGCACCTGCCGCCGGTGCTGCTGCGCCCCGACGGGACCGCGGAGCTGCTGGAGACCGACCCGGACCTGCTCCTGGGCCTGGACCCGGCCGCGGGGCGCGCCGACCACGAGGTGGTCCTGGAGCCGGGGACGACGGTCCTGCTCTACACCGACGGGCTCGTCGAGCGTCGCGGGACGCCGCTGGACGACGGGCTGGCCTGGCTCGCGGACGCCGTCCGCGAGCTGGCCGGGCTGCCGCTGGAGGACCTCTGCGACGCCCTGCTCGGCCGGCTGCCGGCCGAGGTGGAGGACGACATCGCGATCCTGGCCCTGCGCGCCCACCCCCAGGGCTGAGCCGCCGGCGCCCCTACCCCGGCGCGTCCGCGCCCTCCGGCAGGTAGCGAGCCAGCACCGCTGCCTCGGCGCGCAGGCGCTCGGCCGCGCCGGCGTGGCCCAGCGGCTCGACCTCGTCCGCAGCGGAGCGGCGCTCCTGGACCTCCGCGCGCACGACGGCGACCACGTCGTCGGGGGTCAGGACGCGCCGCTCGGCCTCGCCCGCCCCCAGCCCGAGGCGCGCGCCCGCCACGTGCTCGCCGCCCGCCGGCGCGGGAGACTGCGCGAACGGCTCGACCGCCTCGGCGTTGCCGATGGCGGCCAGCGCGGAGCGCAGCGCGGCGACGGCCACCGCGTCGCGGGCGCGCATCGCGGCGGTGAGGTCGGTCCGCATCTGCTGGTGCACGCCGGGCACGCTACGGCGCGGCCCACCGGTGATCAACGGAGTTCCTCGTGCGTCCAGGCGCCGGCGACGAGGGTGCCCAGCACCGGCGTGCGCCGCAGGCCGTCGGCGCCGTCGCGGGCCAGCACCTGCGCCGGCGGCTCGGGCACCACCACGAGGTCGGCGACGTCGCCGACGCGCACGCCCCGGCGACCCCCGCTGGAGGCCGCGAGCGCGTCGGCGAGGTCGAGGTGCTGCTCGGGGTGCCACGGCTCGCGGTCGTCGGCGCTGCGGCGGACGGCGCTGGCGATCGCGTCCCACGGGTCGAGCGGCGCGACCGGGGCGTCGGAGCCGAGGACGAGCCGGGCCCCGGCGCGGTGCAGCGCGCCGTAGGGGAAGGCGCGGTCGGTCGCACCGGCCCAGTGCCGGTCGGCGGCGTCGCGGTCGTCGAGCGCGTGCCGCGGCTGCACGCCGGCCACGACCCCCAGCGCGGCGAAGCGCGGCAGGTCGGCGTCGTGGACCTGCTGGGCGTGCTCGATCCGCCCGGTGCAGCCGGCGGCGGCGAAGCCGTCCAGGGCGGTGGTCACGGCGTCGTCCCCGATGGCGTGGACGGCCACGTCGAGGCCGGAGGCGGTGGCGCGGCGCAGCAGCCGCTCCAGCTCGTCCACCGGGGTGCGCAGGACCCCGTGGGCGTGCGCGCCGCTCGCGCCCGGGTAGGCGGTGGCGCAGTAGGCGGTGCGGGTGCCGAGCGACCCGTCGACGAAGACCTTCAGCGGGCCGACGCGCAGCCGCTCGGCCGCGGCGGGGTCGGCGAGATCCTCGACGCCGGGCAGCACCTGGCCGCTGCGCAGCCCCTGCGCCAGCGCCGCCTCGAGCCGGTCGGGCCACACCGCCGCGCGCACGCGCACGGCCGGGGTCCGCGACGCCGCCCGGCGGGCCCAGGCGGCGCCGGCGTCGGCGAGCTCGAAGTCCACGAGCGCGGTGACCCCCCGGGCGGCCGCGGCGCGGGCGGCGTCCAGCACCCACTCGTCCCGGACGGCGACCGGCACCTGCTCGGCGCGGGCGAAGACGTCCATCGCCTCCTGCTCGCGCACGACGCCGTCGGGTGCGCTGAGCCCGAGGAGCCGCACGGCCGCGGTGCTGCACCAGGCGGTGTGCAGGTCGGCGCTGGCGACGACCACGGCCCGGCCGGGCGCGGCGGCGTCGAGCACGTCAGCGGTGGGCGGCGAGGACCACAGGGCGTCGCGGAAGCCGTGCGCCATGACCAGCGCACCGGCCGCCGCGGGCGCGGAGGCCCCGGCGGTGGCCACGGCAGCGGCGACGAGCGCCGCGGCGTGCTCGGGCGAGGTCGCCGCGGAGACGTCGATCCGCCGCCGCGCGGCCGCCCACTGCTCCGCGTGGACGTGCTCGTCGCGGAGCCCCGGCAGGAGCGCGGCGCCGTCGAGGTCGACCACCTCGGCGCCCGCCAGCGCGCTGGGCTCCAGGCCCGGAGCGCCGGCGCGCAGGTCGTCGGCGATCGCCACCACCCGGCCGCCCGCGAGCAGGACGTCGCGCACCGCCGTCCCCAGCCGGGCCCGGCGCAGCAGCAGCCGCGCGCCGTCGCCGCTCACGCCGGGTCGACGTGCTGGTGCGGGATGCGGTCGCGCAGCGCGGTCAGCTCGGTGTACCCGTGCGGCGCGGGCCGACCCTGCTCGTCGACGGTGACGAAGACGATGCGGTCGAGGGTGAGGATGCTGCGGCGGGTGACCATGTTGACGACCTCGACGCGCAGCGCCAGCGACGTGCGGCCGAACGCCACCGGGCCCATCCGCAGCTCGAGCAGGTCGCCCTGCCGCGCGGAGCTCACGAACTCGATCTCGGACAGGTACTTGGTGACCACCCGGGCGCTGCCCAGCTGCAGGACGGCGTAGATCGCCGCCTCCTCGTCGATCCAGCGCAGCAGCGTCCCGCCGAACAGGGTGCCGTGGGCGTTGAGGTCCTCGGGCTTGACCCACTTGCGCACGCTCGAGCTGATGTCGTCACTGGCCACCGCTCGACGCTAGCGCGCGCGCCGACGGGCCGGTGGGTGCCCGACGGCACCCACCGGCCCGGAGCCGTGCTGCGGGCTCAGCCCTCCCGCGGCCCCCGGGCGCTCCACCCGGCGACGGCCAGGGCGAGGCCGAGCAGCGCGGTGCCGGGGACGATCGCGAGCCCCTCCGGCACGAGGACGGCGGGACCCACCGCGAGCAGCAGCACCGCGACCACGACCGCCACCGGCAGCCAGCGGGGCAGCACCCGGCGGCGCGCCCCCGCCACGGTCAGCAGCAGCGGCCCGACGAACAGCGACAGCGCCGTGAGCGCGCCCACGCCCGCCGCGGCCGCCTCGACCTCGTGCATCACCTCGTGGTCGACGTGCGGGGAGACGAAGACCTCCAGGAAGGCCGACGGCGCCATGAGCACCATCGCCAGCCAGGTCAGCCCCACACCCGCCAGGGCGGCGCGCGAGCCGCGCACCCGTGCGGCGAGCGCCCCGGCACCCGCGGCCACCAGCAGCCCGCCGACGGCGAAGACCACGTGCGCCGGGGCCCACGTGGCGGCCTGCTCGGCGGCCTCGGAGTGCTCCAGCGGGTGCAGGAGGTTCCCGACGGCGAACAGCACGCCCCCGGCGACGACGCTCCACGCCTGCGCCCGGCGGCCGGGCCGGTGGTCGCTCAGGCCCTCGGCGGGCGCGGTCCGGGGCTCGGGCACGGGGACCTGCGCACCGGTGCTGCGCAGGGACGGTGCAGTGGCGCGGGTGCTCATGGGGCTCCTCCATGGGTGGGTGGGTCGGCGGGCGGGTCGGCGGGCGGGACGGCGGGCGGGACGGCGCGTGGGACGGGGTCGACGAGCAGCTGGGCGCCGCAGTCCGCGGCGAGGCGGACCACGACGTCCGGGGGCGGCGCTGGGCCGGCGTGCAGCGCCGCCAGCAGGTCCTCCGCGCCTCCCGGTGCCAGCACGGTCAGCAGCCGGGCGGTCGAGGAGCGGACGTCGACCTGGCACGCGCTGCCGCGGGGCAGGAACACCAGCTGCCCGGGCAGGGCCTCGACCACCAGGTCGCCCGCGGCCACCGTGCAGGCCCCCTCGAGCACCACGAGCGCCACGTCGCGCCGGTGGTGCACCTGGCGCCGCAGCCGGCCGCTGACGGTCGCGACGGTCACCGCGAGCGCCCCGCCGGTGCGGGCGGCGTCCGCGAGCACCGCGAACCGGTCCGCGGCCGAGGCGCGGGCGGTGAAGGGGGCCGGGCTGGTCATGAGGACGAGGCTGGCCGGGCCCGCTGGTGCGGCGCTAGTGCGCCACTGGTGCGGGTGCTGGTGCGGGTGCTGGTCTGCGGCTCACCGGCTGCCTACGCTGCGCCGGGTGCGCATCCGGGTGCTCGGCGAGCTCGCGGTCGAGGCGCGCGACGGCTCGCCCGTGCCGCTCGGCGCCCGCCGGCACGCCGAGCTCCTCGCCCTGCTGGCGGCCGAGCGCGACCGGCCCGTGCCCAGCGACGTCCTCGCCGACCGCCTCTGGCGCGGCGCGCCGCCCGCCTCGGCGGCGGTC
>NZ_JBZYWI010000121.1:0-9648 GCF_058932755.1 Quadrisphaera sp. DVD1 | reverse complement strand
TCGGCAGCCCGGGGCGGGTTCCTGAGCCGACCGGCGCCCCCGGCCGCGGCGCTCACCCGACAGGGCGCCCCACCCCGTCGCCGCGCGGCACCCGGCATGCGGTAGTCATGGGTGGTGCACGGACGGTGGCGGAGGGTCGGGGCCCTGGCGGCCATCGTGGTGGGGGCCTTCTCGATGGTCACCGTGGAGCAGCTGCCGGTGGGCCTGCTCGGGCTGATGGCCGAGGACCTCGGCGAGTCCCGCAGCACCATCGGGCTGCTCGTCACCGCCTACGGGCTCGTCGTCGCCGTGGTCTCGGTGCCGCTGACGCACCTCGTCCAGGGGGTGCCGCGGCGCCTGCTGCTGTCGGGGCTGCTCGCGGTGTTCGTGGTCTCCACCGCCGCCTCGGCGCTGGCCCCCGGCTACGGCCTGCTGCTGGCGGCGCGGCTCGTCACGGCGGTCGCCCAGGCGGTGTTCTGGGCGGTCGCGGCCGTGACGGCGTCCGGGCTGTTCTCCCCCGCCGCCCGGTCCCGCGTGATCGGCCTGGTCCTCGGTGGCGGGTCGATGGCGCCGGTGCTCGGCGTGCCGGCCGCCACCTGGGTCGGGGAGCAGAGCACCTGGCGGGCCGCGTTCCTGGCGGTCACCGCCCTCGGCGTGGTGGCCATGGTCGCCACCGCGGCCCTGGTGCCGAGCACGCGCGCCGGGCAGGGCCACGCCTCGCGCGGCACCGCGCCGGACGCGCGCCGCTACTGGGTCATCCTCGTCGTCACCGCGCTGGGGATCACCGGGTCGTTCACCTCCTACACGTACATCACGGCGTTCCTCGTCGACGTCGCCGGCTTCGCCCGCGCGTCCATGAGCGGGGTGCTCGTGGCGCTGGGGATCGCCGGGGTGCTCGGCACGGCCGTCGTCGCCGTGGTCGCCGGGCGGCACCCGCGCGCCGCCCTCGTCGGCTCGGTGGCCCTGCTGGCGGCGTCGCTGCTGGCGCTGAACCTCTTCGGCACCTCCCCCGCGGTGGCCGTGGTGCTCGCGTCGGTGTCCTCCTTCGCCGCCGCGGCCCTGCCGCCGGCGATGGTCAACCAGGTGCTCACCGTCGCCCCGGGCAGCACCGACGTCGCCTCGGCCGGGCACGGCTCGGCGTTCAACCTCGGCATCGCCGCCGGCGCCCTCGTCGGCGGCTGGGTGCTCGCCGGGGCGGGCGCCCGCGAGGTGCCCCTCGTCGCCGCGGCGCTGACGGCGCTGGCGCTCGTGGTGCTCGTCGCCGAGCCGCTGCTGCGCACCCGCTCCGGCCGCCGCGACGTCGCCGTCGCCGTCGCCGTTCGGCGCTGAGCCGTCCGCCCGCGGACACGGCCGGCTGCCGCGGTGGTGTCAGCGCCGAGCTGCCGCCTCTGCGCGGTGCAGCCAGTCGACGAGCAGGCCTCGTTCGGCGTCGTTCAGCCCGGGCAGCTGCGGCGCCATGGCGCGGAAGGCGACGACCGTGGCAGCGGTCGCCTGCTCCGCCGGAGCCGCTGCACCGGCCGACCTCGCGTCCCCGACGAGCACGGCGGCCATCACGGCGTCCCCCATCGAGGCGGCCAGCCCGGACCGCTGTTCGACTGGTCGTCCAACGGCGACGTCCCGCTGGACGAGACCGGCGAGGTGAGGGTGTCGCAGACGTCCTACGACTGCATCCGGCCGTACTGGGACCAGATCGGGGTGACGATCGTCGGCCGCCACGTCTTCGACCTGACGGACGGCTGGGACGGGAGGCCCCCGGGCGGGATCGACCACGTGGTCGTCGTGACGCACCGGCCGGAGCCCGAGGGCTGGGACCCCGAGGCGCCGTCGTGCTCGGGTCCGGCAAGCGCTACTTCGGGTCGGTCCACGCGCAGCACCTGCTGGAGGGTCCCGACGTGGTGGTCCGGGGCGACCGGGTGCTCCACCTGCGCTACCGGGTGCGGCGCTGACCGGTCCCTCGTGACGACGCGCACCGCTCCCGCACCGAGCGCCCGCGCCGCCGTCAGGGGCGGGTGTCCTCCCAGCGCTGGCGCACCAGGGCCGCGCCGTCGGCGTCCAGCTCGCCCCAGAGCCGCAGGCGCGACATCCCGCCGTCGGGGTGCGCCTCGAGCAGCAGGTGCGTCAGGGCCGGCGCCTGCGGCACCGCGAGGACGTGCCGGGTGTCGGGCTGGGGGCGCAGGTCCAGCAGCTCGCGCCAGGAGGTGCCCTGCGCGTCGGCGGCCGAGCGGGTGTCGGTGCCCAGCAGCCGCACCCGCCCCGGGGCGTTGCCGACGAAGAAGGACGTGTCCACCTCCACCCGGCGCACCCGACCCGGCGCGGCCAGGGAGAAGAGCACCCAGTCGTGCCCGCCGTCGCGGCGCCGGGCGTTCTCCCAGCCGTCGGCCATGGACGCCGCGCGGCCGGGCTGGAGCAGGTGCGCGGCGGTGCCGTAGAACTCGTTCGAGGCCTGCACGACGGCGCCGCCGAGCTCGGCGGCCAGGAGGTCGATCGTGCCGGTGAGCAGCTCGGGGTCGGGCACCGGGCGCCCGTGCACCCGCAGGCGGGCCACCCCGCCGTCGGGGTGGATCGTCAGGCGCACGTGGGTCCAGCGCCGCGCGTCGGCGACCTCTAAGGTGTTCACCGCGTCGCCGGTGAGGTCCGAGCGGGGCACCAGGGTGGTCCAGGCGGCGGGGTCGAGGGCGGCGAGCTCGTCGGTGCTGGGGTAGCCGGGCAGCCACGCCGCCTCCACCGAGGCGTGCGGGGGGTAGTTGCCGCGGAACCACGCGGTGTCCACGTGCACCCGCTCCACGACGCCGGGAGTGGCCAGGCGGACGACCACCCAGTCCACGCCGGGCGTGCGCCGGCGCCGGGTCTCCCAGCCGTCGTAGACCTTGCCCCGGGCGTCGTAGGCGGCCGGGTCGTGCGCGGCCGGGTGCGGCAGGATCAGGTTGGCGGCGTCGGCGAAGAACTGGTCGTTGCAGGCCACGACCGTGGCACCGAGCACCCGCCCGGCGAGGTCGATCGCCTCCCCCGCGCCCAGCTGCTGCTCGGGGCCGAGCGGCTGGAACGGCGCGCTGCTGGCGCTGGCCCCTCCGCCCGCCCCGGGCTGCTGGCCACCGGCCGCGCCCCCGCCGGGTCCGGCGCTCACGCCGCGCCGCCGGCGGCGTGCAGGAGGGCGCCTCGGGGGGTGGTGCCGTCCACCCGCTGACCGCGCAGCCAGGTCGAGCGGACCACCCCGCGCAGCCGGGCTCCGGCGTAGGGGGTGACCGGGTGGCGGTGGGCCAGGGCTGCGGGGTCGACCACGAACTCCTCCTCGGGGGCCAGCACGGCGAGGTCGGCGTCGGCGCCGACGCCCAAGCATCCCTTGCGCCCGCTCAGGCCGAGCCGGGCGGCCGGTGCGGCGGACATCCAGCCCACCACCTCTGCCAGCGGCACGCCCCGGGCGCGGGCCGCCGTCCACACCACCGGCAGCCCGAGCTGCACCGACGCGATGCCGCCCCAGGCGGTGGTGAAGTCGCCGGTGGCGGGGTCCTTCAGCTCGGGGGTGCACGGGGAGTGGTCGGAGACGACGGAGTCGAGGACGCCGTCGCGCAGCGCCCGCCACAGCGCCTCGCGGGTGCGGGCGTCGCGCACCGGCGGGCAGCACTTGAACTCCGTGGCGCCGGCCGGCACGGCGTCCGCGTCGAGGACGAGGTAGTGGGGGCAGGTCTCGGCGGTCACCGCCAGGCCCCGCGCCCGGGCCCCGGCCAGCAGCGGCAGGGCGGTCGCGCTGGCCAGGTGGACGACGTGCACGCGCCCGCCGGTGGCGCGGGCGGCCGCGACGACCATCGCCACGGCGGCGTCCTCGGCGGCGGCCGGGCGGGTGGCGAGGAAGGTCGCGAACGCGCGCGGGTCGGCGCCGGGCTCGTGCGCGGTGCGCTCGGCGTCGGCCAGGACGCCGGGGTCCTCGGCGTGCACGAGCAGCGGGGCGCCGAGGCGGTGCAGCTCGGCGAGCGCCTCGCGCAGCTGGTCGGCGTCGACGTGGCCGAACTCGGGCACCCCCGACGGCGCGGTGAAGCACTTGGCGCCGAACACGCCCGCCGCCACGAGCCCGGCCAGCTCGGGGGTGTTGCCCGGCACGACGCCGCCCCAGAACCCGGTGTCGACGTGCACCCGCCCGCGCGCGGCGTCGTGCTTGGCGCGCAGCCCGGCCACGGTGGTGGTGGGCGGCACGGAGTTCAGCGGCATGTCGACGACCGTCGTGACCCCGCCCAGGGCCGCCGCGCGGGTCGCCGAGTCGAACCCCTCCCAGGCCGTGCGGCCGGGCTCGTTGACGTGCACGTGCGCGTCGACCAGACCGGGCAGGAGCACCTCGTCGTCGGCGAGGTCGAGCACGCGGTCGGCGTCCAGGCGGGCCGCGGCCGGGTCGTCGGCGTCGGCGAGGACGGCGATCCGCCCGCCCGCCACCCCGAGGACGACGGCGCGCTCGCCCTCGGGGGTGATCGCCCGGGGTGCGCGCACCAGCAGGTCGAGCCCGCTCGCGCGACCCTCCGCGCGGCTGGACCTCATGCCACCCTCCGCGCGGCTGGACCTCATGCCACCCTCCGGGCGGCCAGGGACGCCAGCCGGGCGGCGTCCACCCCGCTGCGCGCGCTCACCTCGTCGGCGTCGAGGGCGCCCGCGGCGATGCCGCGCACGAGCAGCGCGGCCATCGCCTGGGCGGTGGCGGGCTCGTCGACTGCGCCGGAGCCGGCGTCGGCCGTGGTGGCGCCGCTGCCGGCGGCCCAGCCGCCCAGCCGGCGCAGCGCCTCGGGGGCCTGGGCGCGGTAGAAGGCGAGCGTCACGAGGTGGCGGGTGACGAGGTGGCCCGGGTGCAGGTCCCAGCCCTGGGGCAGGCCGCGCTCCAGCGCCCGGCGCACCAGGCGGGCGTGCAGCGCCCACGCCGCGCGTACCTGCTCGCCGCTGCCGGACGGCACGACGTTGGTCGAGCCGTCGCTGACCGCGACCCCGGTGCCGGCGGCGGCGAGCTGCAGCACCGCCTTGGCGTGGTCGGCGAGCGGGTGCTCCAGGGACTGGGCGCCGGGCGGCACCGCGCACGCCGCGGTGAAGTCGTAGGTGCCGAAGTGCAGGCCGGTGCAGCGCCCGCCGGCGGCCTCGAGCACCTCCGCCACGGCGGCGGTGCCGGTGGCGGAGACCACGAGCGCCGGCACCTCCACCTGCACCTCGACGTCCAGCCAGCCGGCGGGGAGGCCGTGCGCGACCTCGAGGGCGTCGACGGCCCGCACGAACGCCCGCACCTGGGCCGGGGCGCTGACCTTGGCCAGGGTGACCACCGCGCGCGCCGGCACCGCGCCCTCCCCGCGGGCCGCGGCCGCGACGAGCCCGGCCAGCACGAGGTCGAGCGAGCGCAGGGACCGGTGGCGGGTGGCGGCCTCCATGGAGCGCACCCGCACCCCGGCCAGCGCCGGGGCCGCCGGCGCCCCCGGCAGGGCCAGGGCCGCGAGCACCGCCCCGGCGGCGGCGGCGTCGGCGTCCTCGACGGCGTCCGGGCGGGGGCCGTACCCGTCCTCGAGGTCCAGGCGCAGGTCCTGCACCGGGCGGCTGGTCAGCACGGCCTGCAGCGCCGGCCAGGCGTCCTCGACCACCGCGGGCGCCAGGCCCGTCGCGGCCGCGAGCGCGGCGGGGTCCGGGGCGTGCTCGGCGAGGAGGTCCAGGGCGGCGCGGCCCCACGCGGCCGGGGTGCCGGCGTCCGCGGCGTCGGCGGGCACGTAGGCGGTGTGCACGGGGGGCACCGGCCCGCCGCCGGGGTAGCGGGCGGCGAGCGCCGCGTCGAGGCCGGCGAGCTCGGCGTCCAGCGCCGCGACGAGCGCGGGGTCCAGCCGCGGCTGCGGAGCGCTCACCCGGCGGCCGCGGGCGGGGTGCTGGGGGCGCGCGCGACGGTGCCCTCGATCAGCCCGTAGGGCCGGTCGGCGGCGTGGTAGACGGCGTCGGGGTTGTCGAGCCCGAAGGGGCTCAGGTCGACGAGGAAGTGGTGCTTGTTCGGCATGACGAGGCTGACCTCCTCGACCTCGGGGTGGGCGTCGAGCGCCGCGCTGGCCATCGCGTGGAGGGTCTGCTGCAGGGCGAGGCTGTGGTGGCCGCCGAACGCGGTCACCAGCGCGGACCGCACCCCGGTCCACAGCGCCCCGAAG
Organism: Quadrisphaera sp. DVD1; assembly: GCF_058932755.1. Taxonomy (NCBI): domain Bacteria; kingdom Bacillati; phylum Actinomycetota; class Actinomycetes; order Kineosporiales; family Kineosporiaceae; genus Quadrisphaera; species Quadrisphaera sp. DVD1. The sequence goes on along the minus strand of NZ_JBZYWI010000121.1, from coordinate 3,523 downwards.
TCGAGGCCCTCCCCGTGCGCGCCGTCGCGGTAGCGCCAGGTGGCGGTGACCGAGGTGGCCAGGATGCGGTCGTCGGTCTCGGGCAGGGTGGTGAAGCGGTCGCGCGGGAAGCCGGCGAACTCCGAGCCGGTGGTCTTGAGGACCACGAGCCCGCGCAGACCGCCGTGGAGCACCGCGGCGCCGTCGCGCTGCAGGACGAGGGAGGCGGTGCGCACCTCGCCCCCGCCGCCGACGAAGGCGTGGTCGGCGGCGTTCCCGCCGCTCTCGCCGATCCGCGTCCAGCCGTGCTCGACGACGGCGATCTCGGCGGCGGTGGCCGCCGGGGAGGTCTGCAGCAGGTGGCGGGCCAGGACGCCGGCGAAGTCCTCGGGCTCGCCCACTCCCTGCTCGCGCGCCAGGCCGTAGACGGCGTTCTTCTGGGAGTCCGTCGGCAGCACCGCCGAGTTGTCGCCGGCCGTGTAGGCGGCGCTGAAGTCGCCGCGCAGGGCGGTCGAGACGGTGAGGTCGCGCAGCTCGTGGCGCGGGGAGGACCGGTCGACGTGGACGAGGCGCACCTCGGCCTTGCCGTAGCGGTCGAAGACCAGCCGGTGCTCGGAGGACTGCGGCGGCGTCTGGGCCATCGGGTCAGCTCCCGCGGTAGGTGGTGTAGCCGAAGGGGGACAGCAGCAGCGGCACGTGGAGCCGCTCGGTGGGCTCGGGCACCGCGAGCACGACCGAGACCAGCGGGTACAGGCCGGTGCGGCCCTGCGCCGCGTCGTGGCCGCCGGTGTCGAAGACCACCCGGTAGGTGCCCGGGGGCACGACGCCGTCGAGGAGCAGCGCGCGCCCGTCGGCGTCGGTCACCGCCGCCCCGAGCTGCTCCCAGACGCCGGCCGTGGCGCCGGTGCGCTCCAGCAGGACGCCGACGCCGGCCCCCGGCTCCCCGAGCGCGGTGTCCAGGACGTGCGTGCTCAGGCCCACGGCGCCGCCTCCCCCAGCAGGGACGACAGGCGGCCCAGCGCGATCTCGGCCAGCTCCCCGCGGGCGACGGCCACCTCGGTGGCCGGGTCGTGCCGCAGGCGCTGCTCCAGGGCGGCGAGGACCTCCTCGGCGCTGCGCCCGGCGGCGCGGACGAGGAAGACGTGCCCGAAGCGGGCCTCGTAGGCGGCGTTGCCGGCCGCCAGCCGGGCCGCGGTGGTGGTGCCGGCGTCGACCCCGGCCTGCTCGCGCCGGGAGAAGGCCGCGCTCGCCCCCTCCCCTGTCGGCCGCTCGCCGATCCGCGGGTGGGCGTGCAGCGCGGCGAGGACCTCGGCGTCGGGCAGCGCGCGGGCGGCAGCCTCCGCCGCGGCGAGCAGCGCGCGGGCGTCCGGGTACGGCGCGCCGGCGAGGACGGCGTCCACCCACGCGGGCGAGCCCAGGCACGCGGCGAGGTCGGCCGCGGTGGGAGCCGGGGCGGTGGTCCCAGGCCTCAGCAGCGAGGGGGGCGGGGCAGCGGGCACCCGCGGAGGCTATCGCCGCGCGGCTCCGCAGCGGGGGTCCCGACGGCGATCCGCCTACCGGCGCTCGGCCTCGCGCTCGACGACGGCCCGCACGGCCGCGAGACCGCGCACGAGGGCCCGCAGGTCCTCGACGTCGAGCTGGCGCAGGAGGTGGTCGCTCATCGCCCGGCCGGCGTCGGCGAGCTCGCGCACCGTCCGCGCGCCGGCCTCGGTGAGGGCGACCCGGCGCACGCGCCGGTCGGCGGGGTCCTCGGTGCGCTCGACCACGCCGTGCTCGACGAGCCGGTCGACCAGGCCGCTCGTGGTCGCGGTGGACACGCCGAGCCCCTCCGCCAGGGCGTGGCCGGTGAGCGGCCCCTCCAGGTCGACGAGGAGCACGGCGCGCAGCTGCTGCATGGTCAGCGCCGTGCTCATCAGCGGCGCGCAGCGCTGGCGGGCGGCGGCCCGATGGACCGCCAGCTGGTGCTCGGCGGCCTCGGCGGCGAGCGCGGCGACCTCGTCGTCCACGGCGACTCCTCGTCTCAGGCGAACTGTTAGCCTCACACTAATCACTTCGCCCCGGAGGCCCCTCCCCGTGTCTGCCCTCACCCGCTTCAGCCTGGCCAACCGCGCGCTCATCGCGCTGGTCACGCTCGTCGCCGTCGGCGCCGGCCTCTTCTCGGCCGGGTCGCTGCGCCAGGAGCTCATCCCCTCCCTCCAGCTGCCCCTGGCCGCGGTCGTCACGAGCTACCCCGGGGCCAGCCCTCAGGTGGTCGAGCAGCAGGTCACGGACGTCGTGGAGTCCGCCGTCGGCGGCGTCCCCGGCCTCGAGGGCACGACGTCCACGAGCAGCAGCGGGCTGTCGGTGGTCACCGTGGAGCTGGAGTACGGCACCGGCCTGACCAGCGCGCAGCAGGACGTCCAGTCGGCCGTCACCCGCGCGGAGCGGCTCCTGCCCGAGGACGCGGACGCGCAGGTGATCACCGGCAGCATCGAGGACCTGCCCGTCGTGCAGCTCGCCGCCACCGGCGGCGCGAGCGAGGAGGAGCTGGCCGCCCGCCTGCGCGACGTCGTCGTGCCGGCGCTGGAGGACGTGGACGGCGTCCGCTCGGTCGCGCTGTCGGGCACCCGCGCCGACGTGGTGACCCTCGACGTCGACCCCGCCGCCCTCGCCGCCGCCGGCCTGGGCCCCGAGGCCATCACCACGGCCCTGACCAGCAACGGCGTGGTCGTGCCGGCCGGCTCGCTGACCACCGGCGGCCGCACGCTCGACGTCCAGGTCGGGCAGCAGCTGACCTCCGCCGAGGACGTCGCGGCCCTGCCCGTGGCGCCCGGCACCCTGCTCTCCGACGTCGCGAGCGTGACCAGCGCCCCCGCGGCCGCCACCTCCGTCACCCGCACCGACGGCGAGCCCAGCATCGGCGTGGCCGTCACCAAGCGGCCGGACGGCAACACCGTCGAGGTCTCCGCGCAGGTCGCCGCGCTGGTGCCCGACCTGGAGGAGGCGCTCGGCCCCGACGCCGCGCTCACCGTCGTCTTCGACCAGGCTCCGTTCATCGAGCAGTCGGTCGAGGACCTCACCGTCGAGGGCCTGCTCGGCCTGGGCTTCGCGATCCTCGTCATCCTCGTCTTCCTGCTCTCGGTGCGCTCCACGCTGGTCACGGCGGTGTCGATCCCGCTGTCCCTGCTCATCGCCCTGATCGCCCTGCGGGGAGGGGGCTACACCCTCAACCTGCTCACGCTCTCGGCGCTGACCGTCTCGATCGGCCGCGTGGTCGACGACGCGATCGTCGTCGTGGAGAACATCAAGCGGCACCTCGACGCCGGCGAGGCCAAGAGCACCGCGATCTCCCGCGGCACGCGCGAGGTCGCCGCTGCGATCACCGCCTCGACCGCGACCACGGTCGCGGTCTTCCTCCCCCTGGCGGTGGTCAGCGGGGCCGCCGGCGAGCTGTTCCGCCCGTTCGCCGTCACCATCGCGGTCGCCCTCGTCGGCTCCCTGCTGGTGGCGCTGACCATCGTCCCGGTCCTGTCGTGGTGGTTCCTGCGCGACCGCGGCCCGCGCA
>NZ_JBZYWI010000120.1:0-9669 GCF_058932755.1 Quadrisphaera sp. DVD1 | reverse complement strand
GACGCCCCGAGGGCCGCGAGCGCGCCCGCGGCCGCGGGGCGGCGGCGGGCCCAGGCGAGCAACGAGGCCGCCACGAGGGTCGCGGCCACGAGGTCCAGGGAGACGAGGGCGCTGGTGACCAGGACCGGGGACAGGGCCAGCAGGGCGGCGGGGCCGGGGCGCCCGGCCGTGCGGGCGAGCAGCACGACGCCGACCGCGAGCACCGCGGCCACGAGCACGGCCGCGAGGTCGAAGGCCGCGAGCGGGGTGCTGGTCACCGCGGCCAGCGCCCGCAGCAGCAGCGCGGTCCCGGGCGCCTGCCCCGCGGAGCCGCCGGTGGCGACCAGCGCGGGCACGTCGCTGTAGCAGGCGTGGGTGAACTGCCCGGGCGACGCCCAGCCCGTGGCCCGGCAGTGCTGCTGGGCCAGGACGGCGAGCCCGACCGCCGCCGTCGAGCCGAGGACCAGCAGCGGCAGCTGCCCGCCGCGGCCGGGTGCCTGGTGCGCGCCGTCCGGGCCGCCGACGACCGCCGACGCCGCCCGGACGACGGGGTCCGGGCGGCGGGCGGGAGCGGTCATGAGGCGGGAGGGGTCACGCCGTCACGGCGTGCGCGCCACGGTCGGTGTGGGCGCGGGCGACTCCGGGGTCTCCAGCGGCTCGGGCAGCTGGTCCTCGTCCGGGGCGTCGTCCTCCTCGGTCGGGGTCGGGCTCGCCGTGGCCGTCGGGGTCGGGGTGGGGGTCGCCGTCCGGGTCGGCTGGGAGGTCGGCTCGGACGTCGGCTCCTGCGTCGCGGTGGCCGTCTCGGTCGGCGTCGCCGTGGCGGTGGGCCGGGTCTTCTTGGGCTTCGGGAAGGGGATGACCTCGGCGTCGACGTCGTCCAGGGCCTTGACCATGAACGAGGTCCAGATCTTCGTGGGGATGCCGCCGCCGGTGATCGAGCGCTCGCCGCCGAAGGGCGGGATGGGCAGCTCGGCCCAGGTGTCCTCGTCCTGGGGGTCGAAGGCGTCGGGGTCGTAGTCCGGGTTCGGGTTGAACATCACCGCCACCGTGGTCAGCTGCGGGGTGAAGCCCGCGAACCACGCGGCCCGGGCGTTCTGGGTGGTGCCCGTCTTGCCGGCCGCCGGCCGGTCGAGGGCGCGGGCGTTGCGGGCGGCGGAGCCGGAGGTGACCACGCCCTGCATCGCCTGCGTGGCCTGGTCCATCACCGCGGGGTCGATGACCTGCTGGCCGGTGGTGTCGGTCTGGTAGACGACGTCCTCGCCGCGGCTCACGGAGGTGACGAAGTGCGCCTCGCGGTGGGTGCCCCGGGCCGCGAAGGTGGCGTAGGCCTCCGCCATGTCGAGCGGGTGGACGGTGGCGGTGCCGAGGACGTTGGACAGCACCGGCTCGACGTCGGGGATGCCGACCTCGGCGGCGACCTCGGAGGTCCGCTGCGGGGTCACCTCCTCGTTGAGCGCCACGTACACGGTGTTCACCGAGTTCTCGGTCGCCTCGAGCAGGTCGATGGTGCCGAACTGCTCGCCCCGGCCGCTGCCGAAGTTCTTGACCTCGTAGTCGTCGCCGAAGGTCTGGGGGCTGCGGCCGTCGAAGGTGTCGTAGAGCGAGAAGCCGTCCTCCAGCGCCGCGATGAGGGTCAGCGGCTTGAAGGTGGAGCCGGCCTGCGCCACCGCCTGGGTGACGGAGTTCACGCCCACCGTGAGGGAGTCCGGGCCGCCGTACATGGCCACCACCCCTCCGGTGGCCGGGTCGATCGACACGAGGCCGCCGCGCACGGAGGCGGGCCGGTCCTCGGTCGGGAACGCCTTCGGGTCCTCCATCGTCTCGACGGCGGCCTGCTGCAGGCGCGGGTCGAAGGTGGTGACGATCTTCAGGCCCTGGGTGGCGACCTGGTCCTCGTCGAGGCCGGTCGTGCGGACCACCTCGTCCTCGACGGCGTGCAGGAGGTAGCCGTTGGGGCCGGCGTACTGCTGGCCGTTGTCCTGGGCGACCGTGGCGGGCATCTGCGGCTGGGCCGCCGCCTCCTCGGCCGTGAGGTACCCCATCTGCACCATGGAGTCGAGGACGTACTCGTAGCGCTCCTGGGCGCGCTCGGGGTTCTTGGCGGGGTCCCACGCCGAGGGCGAGGGGAAGATGCCGACGAGCAGCGCGGCCTGCTGCACCGTGAGCTGGGAGATGTCGTCCAGGCCGAAGTACGCCTTGGCCGCCGTCGCGGGGCCGTACGCGCCGCGGCCGAAGTAGATGGTGTTGAGGTAGTTCGAGAGGATCTCGTCCTTGGTCATGCGCTGGTCGAGCTTGAGCGCGACCACGGCCTCCTTGGCCTTGCGCGTGTAGCTCTTCTCCGCGGAGAGGTAGTAGTTCTTCACGTACTGCTGGGTGATCGTCGAGCCGCCGCCGAGGTCGCTGTTGCCCGTCAGCACGCCCTTGACCGCGCGACCGAGCCCGCTGACCGACACGCCGCGGTTCTCGTAGAAGGTGCGGTCCTCGGAGGAGACGGCGGCCTGCTTGAGCACCTCGGGGATCTGGTCGGCCTCGAGCGGCTCGCGGTCGACGTCGGAGGCGAACGTGCCCAGCTCCGTGGTGCCGTCGGCGTAGTAGACCGTCGTGGTCGCGGCGCGCGCGGCGGCGTTGCCCGCGGTCGGGATGTCGATCAGCGCGTAGGCGGTCGCCGCGGCGCCGATGACGAGCACGCCGACGAGGGCGGCCAGCCCGAGCAGGCCCTTCCAGGTCGGGACGAGGCGGCGCCAGCCGCGGCGGCGCCTGTCGGGACGGCGAGCGGTGGCCCGCGAGGGCGTGCGGCCGGACGGCGGACGGCCGGACGACGACGAGCGCGCCGGCGGGCGGGGACGGCCTGCGGCGGCGCGCCGGTTCTGGGCGGGAGGACGAGCCACCAGTGGGTTCCCTCGGTCAGACGGTGACGGCGTCCCCAGTATGCGTCGCCTCCCTGGGCGTCCGGGGCCGTACGCGCAGCCTCCGGGCGCGGCGCGCTTGCCCGGGCACGGAGCGGCGGCTACCGTCCCGATGTATCGAACCGATACATCGGGGAGGTCGGGTGCAGCACGGGAGAGCGAGGTGGACGTCGTGGCGAAGCGCTCGGACGCCCTGACCATCGCCGTCCTCGGGCTGCTCCACGAGTCCCCGCTGCACGGCTACGAGCTGCGCAAGCGGCTCGACGTCCTCATCGGTGCGCTGCGCCGCCGGATCTCCTTCGGCAGCCTCTACCCGGCCCTGCGCGACCTGCAGGCCCGGGGGCTCATCTCGCAGTCGGACGCCGCCGCCGCCCTCCCGTCGCTGGCCGGGCGGAGGGGGCGGGTGGTCTACCAGCTCACCGAGGCGGGGGCAGCCGAACTGCGTGAGCTGCTCGCGACGTCCAGCCCCGCGGCGTGGGAGGACGAGCAGTTCGACGTCCACTTCGTGTTCTTCGCCCGCACCGACCCCGAGACGCGCCTGCGCATCCTCGAGGGCCGGCGCACGCGGATGCAGGAGCGGCTCGAGCGCGCCCGGCAGTCGCTGGCGCGCACCGCCGAGCGGCGGGACAGCTACACCACCGAGCTCCAGCGCCACGCCCTGGAGTCGGTGGAGCGCGAGGTCCGCTGGCTCGACGGCCTCATCGAGCGCGAGCGCAGCGACCGCGCCCGCCGCCCGGCGGGACCGGTCGCGCCCCTCGCGGCCCCCCCGCTCGCAGACCCGGGACCGGCCGCCAGCACCACGGCCGCGCCCGACAGCACCACCAGCACGACCAGCGGGCCGACCGGCCGGCTGTCGACCAACCAGTGAGGAGAGCTCGGATGGGTTCCGTCCGCGTCGCCATCGTGGGCGTCGGCAACTGCGCCGCGTCCCTCGTCCAGGGCGTGCACTACTACGCCGACGCCGCGCCGGGCACGCAGGTCCCCGGCCTGATGCACGTGCAGTTCGGCGAGTACCACGTCAAGGACGTCGAGTTCGTCGCCGCCTTCGACGTCGACGCCAAGAAGGTCGGCTTCGACCTGTCCGAGGCGATCGGCGCCAGCGAGAACAACACCATCAAGATCGCCGACGTGCCTCCGCTGGGCGTGCCGGTGCAGCGCGGCCACACCCTCGACGGGCTCGGGAAGTACTACCTCGAGACGATCGAGCAGTCCGACGCCGAGCCGGTCGACGTCGTGGCCGCCCTGCGCGAGGCCCGCGCCGACGTCCTCGTCTGCTACCTGCCCGTGGGCTCCGAGGACGCCGCGAAGTTCTACGCGCAGTGCGCGATCGACGCCGGGGTCGCATTCGTCAACGCGCTGCCGGTCTTCATCGCCTCCGACCCGGAGTGGGCGCAGAAGTTCACCGACGCCGGCGTGCCGATCGTCGGTGACGACATCAAGTCCCAGATCGGCGCCACGATCACGCACCGCGCCCTCATGCGGCTGTTCGAGGACCGCGGCGTCATCGTCGACCGGACCTACCAGCTCAACGTCGGCGGCAACATGGACTTCAAGAACATGCTCGAGCGCGACCGGCTGGAGTCCAAGAAGATCTCCAAGACGCAGGCCGTCACGAGCAACGTCGACCACGACCTGGGCAAGCGCAACGTCCACATCGGTCCGAGCGACTACGTGCAGTGGCTGGACGACCGCAAGTGGGCCTACGTGCGCATGGAGGCCCGCAACTTCGGCGACGTGCCGCTGAACATGGAGTACAAGCTCGAGGTCTGGGACTCCCCCAACTCGGCCGGCGTCATCATCGACGCCGTCCGCAGCGCCAAGATCGCCAAGGACCGCGGCATCGGCGGCCCGATCACCTCCGCCTCGGCGTACTTCATGAAGTCCCCGCCGATCCAGAAGCGCGACGACGAGGCCAAGGACGACGTCGAGCTCTTCATCCGCGGTGAGGTCGAGCGCTGACGCGACCTCCTGCCCCGGACGGCCCGGCCCCCCTCGGGGAGCCGGGCCGTCCGGCGTCCGCCCGCGGGTCCTCCGCGCCGTCCAGCGCGCCGTCCAGCGCGGGGCTGCGCGAGGGCGTCCGCGCGGTGCTGCGCGCGCCCGCCGCCCGCCGCCTCGTCGGCGTCCGCCTGCTCGGCCAGGGCGCGGACGGGGTGCTGCAGGCGGCGCTGGCCTCCCTGGTGCTGCTCTCCCCCGAGCGCGCCGCGACGCCGGCCGCGGTGGCCGCCGGCTCGGCGGTGCTGCTCCTGCCCTTCACGCTGGTCGGCCCGTGGGCGGGGGGGCTCGTGGACCGCCTCCCCCGCCACCGGGTGCTCGTCGGCGCGAGCGCCCTGCGCGCCGTGCTCGCCGCGGCCACCGCGGCGGCCGTGCTCGCCGGGCCCGGGCCGGTGGTGGCGGTGCTCGCCCTGGCCTACCTCTCGGTGAACCGGCTGCTGCTCGCCGCGCTGTCGGCCTCCCTGCCGCGGGTCGTGGCCGTGCGCGACCTCGTGGCCGCCAACGCGGTGGTGCCCACCGCGGGCAGCGCCGCGGCCTTCGCCGGCGGAGCCCTCGCGCTCGCGGCGCGGCCGCTGCTGGGGCGCGGGGACGCCGGCGACGCGCGCCTCCTGCTCGCCGCAGCACTCGGGTGCGCCCTGGCGGGGCTCGTGGCCCGCGGGTTCGCGGCCGGCGCGCTGGGCCCGGACGCCGCGCAGGTGGCGCGCACGCCGCGGCACCCCGCGGCCGACCTGGCGGGCGCCCTCGCCCACCTGCGCGAGCGTCCCCCCGCGGCGCGGGCCCTGGCACTCGTCGCGCTGCACCGGCTCGGCTACGGCGTCCTGCTCGTGACGACGCTGCTCCTCGCCCGCAACCGCCTCGCCACCGACCTCGCCGGGGCCACGGCGCTGGTCGGCGCGGTGCTCGCGACCTCCGGAGCCGGCTTCGCGCTGGCGGCGGCCACCACGCCGGCCGGCGTGCAGCGCTGGGGGCGGGTCCGGTGGGCGTGCGCGTGCTGCGCGCTGGCGGCCCTGACGCCGCTGGCCGTGCTCGCGGCCCCGAGCGGCGGCGTCCTCGTGGCCGCCGCCGGCGTCCTCGGCGCGGCGGCGCAGGGCGTCAAGGTGGCCGTGGACACCATCGTGCAGACGGGCGTCGACGACGCGCACCGCGGGCGCGTGTTCGTGCTCTACGACGTGCTGTTCAACGCGTCGCTCGTGGCCGCCGCGGGCCTCGCTGCGCTCGTGCTGCCGGACGACGGCTGGTCACCGCCCCTCCTCGTGGCGCTGGCGCTGTGGTGGCTGGCGCTGGCGGCGGGCTACCGCCGGGCCGCGCGCTGACGGCGAGCGTGGTTCCCCGTGGAACCACGCCCCGGCACTGACCGCACTTCCCGGCAGGAGTGCGGGTCGGGAGCCCCTCCGGAGCGCACTTCCCGGCAGAAGTGCGGAGAGAGGGGTCGGCGCGTCAGGAGGGCTGCTGGGTCCCGGGCTGCTGGGTCTCCGGCTGCTGGGACTCCGGCTGCTGGGCCCACCAGTGCAGCAGCTCGGCGCGGGCCGCCTCGGGCCCGATGAGGCCGGCGTCCAGGCGCACCTGGAGCAGGTGCTGGTAGGCCCGCCCCACGACCGGGCCGGGGCGGACGCCGAGCACCTCCATGATCTGCGCGCCGTCGAGCTCGGGCCGCACGGCGGCGAGCTCCTCCTGCTCGGCGAGCCGCGCGATCCGGGCCTCGAGGTCGTCGTACGCCGCCGACAGCCGCGCGGCCTTGCGGGCGTTGCGCGTGGTGGAGTCGGAGCGGGTCAGGCGGTGCAGGCGCTGCAGCAGCGGCCCGGCGTCGGTGACGTAGCGGCGCACGGCGGAGTCGGTCCACTCCCCCTCGCCGTAGCCGTGGAAGCGCAGGTGCAGCTCCACGAGCCGGGCGACCGCCCTGGTCGTCTCCTTGTCGAAGCGCAGCGCCTTCATGCGCTTCGCCGCCAGCTTCGCCCCGACCACCTCGTGGTGGTGGAAGCTCACGCCGCCCCCGGCCTCGAACCGGCGCGTCGCGGGCTTGCCGACGTCGTGCAGCAGCGCGGCCAGGCGCAGCACGAGGTCGGGCTCGTCCTCCAGCGCGACCGCCTGCTCCAGCACGGTGAGGGTGTGCTCGTAGACGTCCTTGTGCCGGTGGTGCTCGTCGATCTCCAGCCGCAGGGCCGGCAGCTCGGGCAGCACGCGGTCGGCCAGGCCGGTGTCGACGAGCAGGCGCAGGCCGGCGACCGGGGCGGCCCCCAGCAGGAGCTTCTCCAGCTCGGTGCGCACCCGCTCGGCGGAGACGATCTCGATCCGGTCGGCCATGGCCGTCGCGGCCGCCACCACCTCGGCCGTGGGCGTGAAGCGCAGCTGGGAGGTGAAGCGGGCCGCCCGCATCATCCGCAGCGGGTCGTCGTCGAAGGACTGCTCGGGCGCCACCGGGGTGCGCAGCACGCCCGCCGCGAGGTCTGCCAGGCCGCCGAAGGGGTCGACGAAGACGAGCTCCGGCAGCCTCAGCGCCATCGCGTTGACCGTGAAGTCCCGGCGGGAGAGGTCGCCCTCGAGGGCGTCCCCGAAGACCACCTCGGGCTTGCGCGAGGAGGGGTCGTAGCGGTCGGCCCGGTAGGTGGTCACCTCGACGACGACCTCACCGCGCTTGGCGCCGATCGTGCCGAACTCGCGGCCGACGTCCCAGTGCGCGTCGGCCCACCCCTTGAGCAGGGCCAGCGTCTCGTCCGGCCGCGCGCTGGTCGTGAAGTCCAGGTCGAACGTGGACGCCGCCCCCAGGCGCCCCAGCAGCGCGTCGCGCACCGGGCCCCCGACCAGCGACAGCTCGTGCCCGGCGGCGGCGAAGCGCCGGCCCAGCTCGGCGGCCACCGGCGCCACCCGGGTCAGCTCGGCGACCGCGCGCCGCTGCGCCGCGGCCACGCGGGCCGCCAGGGCCGGCTCGTCGGCGGGCTGGCGGGAGGGGTCGGGACGCACGGGCACGAGGTCCAAGGGTGCCAGACGGGGCGTCGTTACAGTTCTGCCATGCCCCCTGGCGAGCGCGAGCACCGCCCCCGCCCGGGGTCCCCCAGCGCCGCTGCGCCCGCCCCGGGCTCGCGGCGGTCGACCTCCCGCACGCCCGCGCGCCCCGGCGCGAGCACGAACGGAGGCACCGGCGGGCGCTCCACCGGGCGCCCCCCGGTGCGCACGGTGGAGGAGACCTCCGCGGGCGGCCTGGTGGTCGACCGCTCCGGCGGCGTCCCGCGCGCGGCGCTCATCGCCCGCCTGAACCGCGCCGGCCGGCTGGAGTGGTGCCTGCCCAAGGGACACCTGGAGGGGGTGGAGACGCCCGAGGAGGCCGCCGTCCGCGAGATCAGCGAGGAGACCGGCATCGTGGGACGGGTCCTGGAGCCCCTCGGCACGATCGACTACTGGTTCTCCGTCGAGGGCCGGCGCATCCACAAGACCGTCCACCACTACCTGCTCGAGGCCACCGGCGGCGAGCTCAGCGTCGAGGGCGACCCGGACGCCGAGGCCGTCGAGGCGGCGTGGGTGCCCGTCGAGGAGCTGCCGAGCCGCCTGTCCTTCTCCAACGAGCGCCGGATCGCCCGCGCGGCGCACGAGATCCTCGCCGGACCCGCCGCGTGAGGCGGCTGGGTCGGGTCCGAGCCCTGCTCTGCGCAGGCGCGCTGCTGGCGGGGGGCGTGCTGCCCGCGGCCGCCGCCACCGCCACGACCGCCACCGCCACGACGACGGCGGCCGCCGCGGTCCCCGGCGCCGCGGCCGCGCCCACCCCGGACCAGGCGCCGGCCGAGGCCGACGACGGCGTCCAGCTCGAGCTCGAGGCCCTGACGCCCGGGGCGGTGGGGCCCGCGGACCAGGTGCGGGTCGCCGTCCGGGTGGAGAACAGCACCGGCTCCGCCCTCGGCGCCGCGCAGGTGCGGGTCTTCGTCGACTCCCCCGTCCTGGCCGACCGCGCCGCGGTCCAGGAGTGGGCGGACGGCGACGGCACCCAGGGCGGGAACCGGTTCGTGGCCGGTGCGGAGGTGCCCGTGCCGGCCCCCCTCGCGGCGGGGGCCAGCGCGAGCGTCGAGGTGCTCATCCCCGCCGCGGCCCTCGAGCTGGGCGACCAGTGGGGGCCGCGCGGGGTGACCGTCGACCTGTGGGACCCCGCGGCCGGGGTGCGCCTCGACGCCGTCCGCACGTTCCTCGTGTGGCTGCCCGCCGGAGCGCCCGCGCAGACCACCGGCCTGACCGTGCTCGCCCCGGTCTCCGGCGGGGCGCCGGAGCTGGTGGGCGGCGACCTGCCCGCCGCCCGGATGGCGGAGCTGACCGCCGACGGCGGGCGCCTCGACCGGGTGCTGGGCGCCGCGGCCGGCCCCGGGGTGGCGCTCGTGGTCGACCCGGCCGTCGTGGGCCCCTGGTCGGGCGCCGCGGCGGCGGGGGCGGACGACTCCTGGCTGGCGCGGCTGGGCGACCAGGCCAGCGCCCAGGAGACCGTGGCGCTGCCACAGGCCGACCCCGACGTCGCGGCGCTCGCCGCGGCCGGCGCCGCGGACCTGTACCGGCTCGCCCTCGCCCAGGGGCGCACCGGGGTGCAGTCCTCCCTGGGCGCCCCGGCGCGCAGCGACGTCGCGTGGCCCGCCAGCGGCGGCGCCGACGGCGGCGTGCTCGACCTGCTGCAGGAGACCACCCCGGGCACGGCCGTGGTGCTCGACGCCGCGTCGGTCCCCGGGGCGGCGGAGGCCGGCGGCGGGGGCACGGCTCCGGTGCGCGTCGACCTGGCCGGGAGCGGGCCGCGACCGGCCACGCCGGCCGTGCTCGTCGACGC
>NZ_JBZYWI010000012.1:0-35389 GCF_058932755.1 Quadrisphaera sp. DVD1 | reverse complement strand
CAGGCGCACGGCCTGGGCGGCGAGCGCCGCGACGTCCCCGCCCCCGGCCGCCACGGCGACCACGCGCAGCTGGTCGCCGTGGCGGGCGACGACGTCCTCGGCCTGGGTGCCGATCGAGCCGGTGGAGCCCAGGAGGACGACGTCGCGGCGCTGCGGGGGCTCGGCGTGCTGGACCTGCATGGGCGCCATTGTGGGCGCCCGGCCTGACAGGTCCCTGACAGCGCCCCCGCAGCCCTCAGGCGCCGGCGTCGGTGATGGCGTGCAGCTCGTCGGCCGAGAGCTCCATGAGCGCCCCGGCGACCAGGGGCCGCAGCTGCTGGGGCGTGCGGGCCGAGGCGATCGGCACCATCCCCTGGGCGCGCAGCCAGGCGAGCGCGACCGAGGCGACCTCGGCGTCGCGGCCGCGGGCGACCTCGCTGACGGCGTCCAGCACCGCCCACCCAGCCTCGTTCATGAAGCGGTCCCGCACGCCGCCCGAGCGCGCGCTGTCCGGCAGGTCGCCCTCGCGGGAGTACTTGCCGGAGAGGAACCCCGACGCCAGCGTGGAGTAGGGCAGCGCGAGCAGGCCGGCCTCGGCGGCGGCGGCGAGCACCTCCGGGTCGGTGCGCGAGACGGCGCTGCCCTCGTTCTGCACCGCCACGGGCCCGGGCAGGCCGGCCTCGCGGGCGGCGGCCACGGCGGCCCGGACGCGGGCGGCGGACCAGTTGCTCACGCCCCAGCTGCGGGCCCGGCCGTCGGCCACGAGCGAGGCGAAGGTCTCCACGACCTCCTCGACCGGTCGCTCCTCCTCGTCGACGTGGGCGTAGTAGAGGTCGACGGCGTCGCGCTGCAGGCGGCCCAGCGAGGCGTCGATCGCGGCGTCCACCGAGGCGCGGGACAGGTCGGCGCCGGGGAGCATGCCGGTCTTGGTGGCCACGAGGAACCCGCCGCCCACGCCGCGCTCGGCCGCCCAGCGCCCGATCACGGCCTCGCTCTCGCCGCCGGAGTTGCCCTCGACCCAGGCGGAGTACACGTCGGCGGTGTCGACGAGGTTCCCGCCGGCGTCCGCGAAGGCGTCGAGGACGGCGTGCGAGGCCTCCTCGTCGGCGGTCCAGCCGAAGACGTTGCCGCCCAGGCACAGCGGGAAGACCCCGCGGCCGCCCTCGCCCAGCGGGACGGTGCCGGTGCCGGTGGTGGTCGTCGTGGGGGGCCAGGGGGTGGAGGCGGTGGTCTGAGTCATGCCGGCCAGTCTGCGGTGGCCCCGCGGGCCTACGCTCGTCGGCATGACGACGACGGCCGCGCAGAGCGGCGTGCAGAGCGGCGGGCAGGGCGGCGTGGAGGGCGGCGTGGAGCAGGTCCGCCGGCTGGTCACCGAGGTGCCGGGCCCGCGCTCGCGGGCGCTGCACGAGCGCAGGGCCGCCGTGGTGGCCCGCGGGGTCGGCTCGACCCTGCCGGTCTACGTCGAGCGGGCCTCCGGGGCCGTGGTCGTCGACGTCGACGGCAACTCCCTCATCGACCTCGGCTCGGGCATCGCTGTGGTCAACGTCGGGCACACCCAGCCCCGCGTCGTGGCCGCCGCCCAGGAGCAGCTGGCCGACTTCACCCACACCTGCTTCATGGTGACCCCGTACGAGGAGTACGTGGCGGTCTGCGAGGCGCTGGTGCGCCTCGTGCCCGTCGAGGGCCCGGCCCGGGCCGCGCTGTTCAACTCCGGGGCCGAGGCGGTGGAGAACGCGGTCAAGGTCGCCCGCCACGCCACCGGCCGCGACGCCGTCGTGGTCTTCGACCACGCCTACCACGGGCGCACGAACCTCACGATGGCCATGACCGCCAAGGCCATGCCCTACAAGCGCGGCTTCGGCCCGTTCGCCGGCGAGGTGTACCGCGCACCGATGTCGTACCCGTTCCGCGACCCGGCCGGCATGACCGGCGAGCAGGCCGCGGCGCGCGCCATCGACGTCATCGAGAAGCAGGTGGGCGCCGAGGAGGTCGCCTGCCTGGTGATCGAGCCGGTCCAGGGCGAGGGCGGGTTCATCGACCCCGCGCCGGGGTTCCTCCCCGCCCTGGAGGCGTGGTGCCGCTCGCACGGCGTGCTGCTCGTGGCCGACGAGGTCCAGACCGGCTTCGCCCGCACCGGCGACGTCTTCGCCTGCGAGCACGAGGGCGTGCACCCGGACCTCGTGGCGGTGGCCAAGGGGATCGCCGGCGGCCTGCCGCTGTCGGCCGTCGTCGGCCGCGCCGAGGTGATGGACGCCGTCCACGTCGGCGGGCTGGGCGGCACCTACGGGGGCAACGCGGTGGCCTGCGCCGCCGCGCTCGGGGCCGTCGCGGCGATGGAGGAGCTCGACCTGCCGGCCGCCGCCCGCCGGATCGAGGCGCAGATGCTGCGGCGGCTGCGCGCGATGGCGACGGCGCACCCCGGCATCGGGGACGTCCGCGGCCGGGGGGCGATGCTGGCGATCGAGCTCGTGCAGCCCGGCACGACCACCCCGGACGCCGCGGCCGCCGCCGCGATCAGCGGCGCCTGCCACGCCGCCGGGGTGATCACCCTGACCTGCGGCACCGACGGCAACGTGCTCCGTTTCCTGCCGCCGCTGACCATCGACGAGGCGCTGCTCGACGACGCGCTCGACGTGCTGGAGGCGGCGGTCTCGGCCACCCTCGCCGGGTGACCTTCAACCGCGGCATCCGCCTGGACCCCGACCGCGTCCGCACCAGCGGCGGGAGGGGCCGCGGGGTCGCCGTCGGCGGCGGGGTCGGCGGCCTGGTCGTCGTCGTGGTCGCCCTGCTGCTCGGCGTCGACCCCGGCCAGCTCACCGGCGGCACGGGCGGCACCGGCGGCACCGGGGGCGGGGGGGCGCCCGACGTCAGCCAGTGCCGCAGCGGCGAGGCCGCGAACGCCGACGTCGACTGCCGCATCGTGGCCACGGTCGAGTCGCTCGACGCCGTGTGGGCCGAGCTGCTGCCCCGCTCCGGCGCGGAGTACGTGCAGCCGCAGGTCCAGCTGTTCCGCGACGACGTGAGCACCGCCTGCGGGCCGGCGACCACCGCCGTCGGGCCGTTCTACTGCCCGGCCGACCAGACGGCGTACTTCGACACGAGCTTCTTCTCGGTGCTCGTCGACCAGTTCGGCTCCAGCGGAGGGCCGCTGGCGCAGGAGTACGTCGTGGCCCACGAGTTCGGCCACCACGTCCAGGCCCAGCTCGGGCTGCTCGACCAGGTGCAGGCCGACCCCGCGGGCGCCGAGTCGGCCGCCGTGCGCTCGGAGCTGCAGGCCGACTGCCTGGCCGGGGTGTGGGCCGGGTACGCCGCGAGCACCCCGGACCCGGACACGGGCCTGCCCTTCCTGGAGCAGCTCACCGACGCCGACGTCGCCGACGCGCTGTCCGCGGCCGCCTCGGTCGGCGACGACCGGATCCAGGAGACCGCGCAGGGCCGCACCGACCCCGAGACGTACACCCACGGCACGAGCGAGCAGCGCCAGCGGTGGTTCACCACCGGCTACACCGGCGGCACGGTCGAGGGTTGCGACACCGCCGCCCCGGCCGAGCTCTAGGCCCCGCCCACCCGCACGGCGAAGGCGCCCGCCCGGCGCAGCACCGCGGTGGCGGCCGGCAGCCACCCCGGGTCCCCGCCGGGGTCGACGGACGTCGGCGCGGACGGCAGGTAGGCGAGGAACCGCGCGGTGCCGGGCACGTGGCGGCGCAGCACGAGGACGGCGGCCAGCGGCGTCCCGTCGGCGTCGAACCAGCCGAGGGCGCTGGCGGACCACCCGGGCGTGGACGCGACCCACGGCGGAGGGCGCAGGGCCGCGGCGGCGCGCGGGTCGAGGACGGCCGCGACCTCCTCCGCCGGGGCCAGGCGCACCCGCGGGCGGGCGAACGGCTCCCCCGGGTGCGGCGCCGCGGCGGTCGGGGGCTCGCGGTGCAGGGTGCTGGTGGCCATGGGCCGAGCCTGGCCCGCCACCGGCACGGCCGGCGTCCGCTCAGCGGTGGGTCTTCTCGGGCCCCGGGGTCATCCCCGAGGATGACGCCCCGGCCGCTCGAGGTCTGCCACGAGGCGGGACAGGAACGCCGCGCCCGCCTCGTCGTTGACCGCGACCGGCTCGGTCAGCACCGGGTAGGGCCGCTGGAGCAGCCCGTCGGCCGGGCGCACGTCGACGTGGCTGACCTCCAGGCCACGGGCGTGCAGCCAGTCGGCCATCGCGTAGTCGGTGCGCGAGTCGCCGACCGTGAACCAGGCGCGCGGCGCCTCGCCGTCGGCGGCCAGCAGCTCCAGGGCGCGCTCGGCGCCGAAGTCCTTGCCGAGCACGACGGACTCGATGTCGGTGGAGATGATCGTGGGATCGACGCGGAACTGGACCGCCCCCGTGGCGTCGGGCACCACGCGCTCGCCGAGGCGGGCGCCGAGCCCGAAGGGGGCGAAGGCCGCGAGCGCGTCGGCGTCGAAGGCGTCCCGCACCCGGGCGTAGTCGGCGGCCGGCACGTCGACGTGCTGCTCCACCGAGACCATCGCCCGCTTGGTGGCGTCGAAGAACATGGCGTCGGCGTACCGCTCGGCCACGAGGTCCTCGATCACCCGCCCGTACGCGGCGGGCACCGCGAGCGCCTCGTCGACGACCACCTCGGTGTCGCCGCCCGGGTGGACGGTGAACCAGACGGCGCCCTTCTCGCAGACCGCGTGCAGCCGGGCGCCGGCGGGGATGCCGGCAGCCCGCAGCGGGGGCAGCACCTGAGCGGCGAGGAAGGCGTCGGAGCGGCCGGTGTTGAACACGACCGGGACGCCCGCGGCGAGCAGCGCCACGAGGTCCGGGACGATGCTGGGCTGGACGATGCTGCGGGTGAGCGGGCTGGCGATCGGCCCGTCGACGTCGAGGAGCAGGCCGTACGGGGGCGCGGGGTCCAGCACTGGGGTCACCGGCCCATCCTCCCGCACGCCGATGGGCGACCATCGACGCGTGCCCGCCGACCCCGTCCTGCTCGACGCCGTCGTGGTCGGGGCCGGCCAGGCCGGGCTGTCGGCGTCCTGGCACCTGCGCCGCACGGGCGTCGAGCACCTGCTGCTGGACGCCGGCGAGGCGCCGGGAGGCGCCTGGCGCCACCGGTGGCCGACGCTGACGATGGCCACGGTCAACGGCGTCCACGACCTGCCCGGCGCCCCGATGCCGACGGTCGACCCCGCCGCCCCGGCGGCGGAGGCGGTCAGCGCCTACTTCGCCGCCTACGAGCGCGAGCAGCACCTGCCCGTGGTGCGCCCGGTGGCGGTGCGAGCCGTGCGCCGCGGCGAGGGCCACCTCGCCGACCGGCTCGTCCTCGAGGCCGCCGACGGCCGCCGGTGGGCCGCGCGGGCGGTGCTCAGCGCCACCGGCACCTGGACCCGCCCCTTCTGGCCCCGCTACCCCGGCCAGGAGGCGTTCGCCGGCCGCCAGCTGCACACCGCCGACTACCGGGGCCCCGACGGGCTCGCCGGGGCCTCCGTGGTCGTCGTCGGGGGCGGGATCTCCGCCGTCCAGCTGCTCGTGGAGGTCGCCGCCGTCGCGCGCACGACGTGGGTCACCCGCCGCCCGCCGGTCTTCCGCGACGAGCCGTTCGACGCCGACGCCGGCCGGCGGGCGGTCGCGCTCGTCGAGCAGCGGGTGCGGGCGGGGCTGCCGCCGGGCAGCGTCGTGTCCGTCACCGGGCTGCCGTGGACGCCGGCCCTGCGCGCCGCTGCCGCGAGCGGCGTCCTGGACCGCCTGCCGGTGATGGACCGGATCGTGCCCGACGGGATCGCCTGGGACGCGCCGGTGGGACCCCACGGCCGCACGCACGTGGCCGCCGACGTCCTGCTGTGGTGCACCGGTTTCCGCTCGGCGCTGGACCACCTCGCCCCGCTGCGCCTGCGCGAGCCCGGCGGCGGGATCCGCGTGGAGGGCACCCGGGCCGTCCGCGAGCCGCGGCTGCACCTCCTCGGCTACGGCCCCTCGGCCAGCACCGTGGGCGCCAACCGCGCCGGGCGCGACGCCGCCCGGGAGGTGCGGGCGCTGCTCGCAGCCGCTGCACCGGTGCTGCCCTGGACAGCGCCTCGGTGACTCCTGACCTGCCCACCGCGGGCGGTCCCTCGTCACCGATCGCGCCCTGCGGTCCTCGTGGACGTCGGTGCGGCCAGCAGGAGGGAGCCGCACCGACCACGGCCGACAGCACCAGGAACGACAACAGGGCCCACCCCACCAGGGCGGGCGCACCCGGTGACGCGGGCGGGCGCGCCCGGTCGTCGGGGTGCGACGGCGGCCGCGTCCGCCGCCTGAGATGCTGCCGCCGAGCCCGTCGCAGGGCCCGGGTCCTGGTGATGGGCAGGCCCGGTGGTCCAGAAGCCGGCCACCGGGCCGCTCACCACGAGGTCGAGCGGCGCGGTCTACCGGAGCGCGGTGCGGATGCTGCCCGGGAAGGCGCCGGTGGTCACCACGCGTCGGGCGACCTCGCGCAGGCGGGTGTTCGTGTCCTGCGACGTGCGCGAGAGCGCAGCGAACGCCCGATCGGCGTCCAGGCCGCAGCGCTCCATGAGGATGCCCGTGGCCTGCCCGATGATCGCGTGGCTGTCCCTGGCGGTGCGCAGCTGCTCGATCTCCTGCGCCGCGGACAGCGCGATCGCGGCGTGGGTGGCGAAGACCAGCCCGATGGCCTCCGACTCCTGCGGGAACGCCCGGGGCTGCTCGGCGTACAGGTTCAGCGCCCCCAGCGTGCGACCGCGGACGAACAGCTGGAAGCACAGCATCGAACGGACTCCCGCCTCGACGGCGCGGGAGGTGAACGCCGTCCACCGCTCGTCCGAGGCGAGGTCGTCCACGCGCACGGTCTGCTGGGCCCACAGCGCCTGCAGGCACGGCCCCTCGCCGACCTCGGCCTGCAGGGCGTCGAGCTTCTCCGGCATCGCGCCGGTGGTCGCACGCGACTCCAGCCGCCCGCTGTCGGTGACCAGCGTGATGCCGGCGTGCCCGGCTCCGGGGATCCCGGTCAGCACGCGCGCGGTGATCATCTGCAGGGTGCCCTCGACATCACCGTGCACGCTCTGCAGCGACCGCGCCAGGTCGCTCGTCGCCGCAGCCAGACCGCGGGAGGGCGCCTGGCTCCCCCACCGGTCAGCGCTCCCCTCCCCGCTCTGGGGGCTGCGCGCAGACCCGTCCGCCGGACCCGGCGCAGACCCGTCCTGGTGGTCCACAGCTGCCCTACCCGTTCCTCGCGCTGACAGGGGAGGCGACGCCGGGACCCGCTCAGCACCAGCCGCGGCCGCCGCCCATCCCCAACCGGGTCGCCGCACACCGCTATTCCCCCACCGCCCGGTCGTCACCGGTGGCCGGCCGTCGTCGGGACGGCTCCGCCAGGGCCGGGCCGTCGACCGAGCTCGCGCAGCGGCGACACCCGCTCCGGGCGGGCCGGCACGCTCAGCAGAGCGGGACGTGACGGCTTCCGAGGGCGACGGCCAGCGGCGTACCGTGAGCGCGTGGCACCGAGGCCCCTGCCGCAGCGCGTCGCCCGGGCGGTCGGCGAGAGCCCGCTCTCCGAGCGCCTCGCCCGTGCTCAGGAGGTGGTCTACCGGCCGCTCATCGAGTGGGTACGGCGCAGCCCGCTGCACACCGGCGTGCTCGGTCACTCCCTGCACCCGTCGCTGACCGACGTGACCACCGGGTGCTGGCTCAGCACGTCCCTCCTCGACCTCGCCGGAGGGTCCGAGTCGCGTCGCGGCGCGACGCTCCTCGCCGGGTTCGGAGTGCTGGCGTCCGTGCCGACGGCCCTCGCCGGCGCCGGCGACTGGGCGGAGCTGTCAGGCGCCGAGCGCCGGATCGGTGCGGTCCACTCGCTCGGCACGGACGCCGCCACCTTCCTCTTCATCGGCTCGCTCGCCGCACGCCTGCGCGGCGGGCACCGGACCGGCACGACGCTCGCCCTGGCCGGCAACGCGGTCGTCGCGGGTGCGGGCTTCCTCGGCGGGCACCTGGCCCTGCACCGCGGAACTGCTCGCCGAGCCTTCACGGACGAGCCCGACTAGCGCCCTCGTCGGCTGTCGCCACCTCCGCGGCGGCGGCCGTCAGCCGCCCACGACGAGGAGCACGCCGGCGAGCGCCAGGGCGGCGCCGGCCCACTGCGCCGGTCGGGGGCGCTCGTGCAGCACCACCCGGGCCAGCGCGATGGTGACCAGCGGGTAGAGGCTGGCCAGCACCGCGGCCAGCGACAGCAGCGTGCGGGCGCTCGCGAGGGTGTAGGCGAGGTTCGCGGCGGTGTCGAGCAGCCCCACGGCCACGGCGGCCGGCAGGGCCCGGGCCGGCGCGGAGGTCCGCGTCAGCACCAGGGCCACGACGAACACGGTCACGCTGGTGGCCCGGCTGGCGCCGACCCCGGTGAGGGCGTCGACGGCGCCGGCGCGCTGCAGGGCGACCAGCTGCACACCGGAGAGGAGCGCTGCCGCCACGGACAGGACGACGCTGAGCCGGTGGTCGGTGGGCGGCTCGTGCGCCACCTGCCGGCTGGCGAGGACCACGCCGCACAGCGCCACGACGATGCCCGAGGTGCTCACCGCCCCGGGGCGCTCGCCAGCGGCGACGCCGACGAGCACGGGCACCGCCGCGGAGGTGGCCACGACGGGGGCGACGACGCTCATCGTCCCCACCGCCAGGGCCCGGTAGAAGCACGTGACGCTGCCGACGGAGAGGACGCCGGCGACCACCCCCCAGCCGATCGCCGCGTGCTCCACCTGCCCGCGCGCCACGAGGACGAGCACCAGCGCGACCAGTCCGGCACCCTGGCTGCCGGTGACCACCACCAGCAGCGGCAGCTGCCGGCTCAGCCGGCCGCCGGCGAAGTCGCCCGTCCCCCACAGCAGCGACGCGGACAGCGCCAGCACCAGACCGCTCACCATCGCGCCACCCTGCAGGCACCGCCCGGCCGTGGCCAGCGGCGGTGTCGTCGGCTCCGCACCTCGCCCCGCGGCGGCCGGTGGCCCCCGGGCCGGGAACCGCTGACCGGCAGCTGATCGCGACGGACCGCGATGATCGGGTCTCGCGGCGCGTCGAGGGGGCAGGCTCGACAGCGGAAGGGGGCCCCGTGATCGCCTGGCTCAACCGGCTCGTGGACCTCGTGGAGGAGAGCCTCACCGAGGACCTCGACGTCGCACGCCTCGCGGCCGCGCTCGGGACGACCGAGCACCACCTGCGCCGCATGTTCTCCTGGCTGGCCGGGATGGGGCTGTCGGAGTACGTGCGCCGCAGGCGCATGACCGTCGCCGCGGCGGAGGTCGTCACGGGGGCGGAGGACCTGCTGACGATCGCGGTGCGCTACGGCTACGGCTCGGCGGAGGCGTTCGGCCGGGCGTTCCGGTCGGTCCACGGCGCCGGTCCCGGCGAGGTCCGGCGCGACGGCGGCCCCCTCCGCACCCGACCGCGCACCAAGTTCCGCCTCACCGTCGAAGGAGCGAGCCCCATGGACGTCCGGATCGTCACCCGACCCGCCTTCCGCCTCGCCGGGCACGCTGCCCGCGTGCCCCCCGTGCACCGCGGGACCAACCCCGCCATCCAGGAGCACGTCAGGTCCGTCCCCCCGCAGGAGCACGCGCGGCTGAAGGCCCTGAGCGACGCCGAGCCGTCCGGCCTGCTCGCCGTCAGCACCGACCTCGAGCCGGACCGCGAGGAGGGCACCGATCTCACCCACCTGCACGGTGTGGCCCTCGCGGAGGCCACGGCCGTGCCCGAGGACCTCGACGTGGTCCCCGTACCGGCCGGGTCCTGGGCGGTGTTCCGGGCCTCGGGCCCCTACCCGCAGACCCTCCAGGACGTCTGGGCCGCCACCGCGACCGAGTGGTTCCCCTCGAACCCCTGGCGCCTGCGCCCCGGCCCCGAGATCGTCGCGGTGATCGACCGTGCCGACGACTTCAGCGCCGCCACGGTCGAGCTGTCGCTGCCCGTCGAGGAGGCCTGACGCGGCCCCGCAGCGATGAGTCGCTGCGCTCGCGCCGGTCGACGCTCGTGGGCATCGTGGGAGGAGGCGTCATGACGGATCT
This sequence comes from Quadrisphaera sp. DVD1, assembly GCF_058932755.1. NCBI lineage: Bacteria > Bacillati > Actinomycetota > Actinomycetes > Kineosporiales > Kineosporiaceae > Quadrisphaera > Quadrisphaera sp. DVD1. Next base: position 25,381 of record NZ_JBZYWI010000012.1, on the reverse strand, counting down.
GCCCAGGGAGATCGGAGGGCCCGCTGCGCGAGCCCTCGGCTCCGCCGGGGTCCGGGACCTGGAGTCGCTGACGCACTGGGAGGAGGGCGCCGTGGGGGCCCTCCACGGTGTCGGCCCGAAGGCCGTCGCGGTGCTGCGGGCAGCGCTGGCCGGCCAGGGGCTCGGCTTCGCCGGACCGCCCGAGGGCCGCTGAGCCCGGCCCGGCTGCACCGCTCCAGACACGGCACGACGAGGGAGGTGGACCATGATCCTGCCGCCGGTGCCGGACCCTCGTCTCGTCACGCTCCGCCGCGGCGGGCTCCTCACGGACCCCCACCACCACCTGCTCGCCCTGTGGGCGGCGGCCTGCGCCGAGCACGTCCTCGACCTCTTCGAGGCGGCGCGGCCGGACGACCGGCGACCGCGCGAGGCGATCGAGCACGCCCGTGCGTGGGCGCGCGGTGAGGTGGCGATGATGCAGGCCCGTGCGGCGGGTGGACGCGCGATGGGGGCGGCGCGAGACCTGCGGGGGGCCGCTCGGCACGCGGCGTACGCCGCCGGTCAGGCCGGCGTCGTGGCGCACGTGGCCGCGCACGACCTCGGCGCCGCGGCGTACGCCATCAAGGCCGTGCGGGCGGCTGTGCCGGCCGAGGAGGCGGAGGCTGCTGGGCGACTGGAGTGCGGGTGGCAGAGGGACCAGCTGCCCGCCCCGGTGCGGGCGCTCGTCCTCGACGACCAGCGGGTGCGGAACGCGCTGTGCTGGTCGGTGTTCGACTGCTGAGGGCTGAGGGCCCCGCCCCGTGCGCGGAGGGCATAGCGTCCCGCCGTGCCCTCCGACGCCGACGCCGGCACCAGGACCCTGGCCGCGCTGCGGGTGCTGCTGGACCGCGCGCACCTGGCCACGCCCGGCCAGCTGCCCGAGGTGGTGCTCGAGGCGGCGCGCGAGCTCGGCTGGACCGCCGTCGTGCACCTGGCCGACGCCGAGCAGCGGCTCCTGATCCCGGTGCCGGTGCCCGGCGCGGAGGGCGACGTCCCCCAGCTGGTCGACGAGGGCCTGGCAGGGCTGTGCTTCCGCACCGTGGAGCCGGTGCCCTGGCCGTCCTCCGCGGAGGCGCCGTCCTCCGCTCGTGGCGTGTGGCTGCCGGTCCTCGACGGCTCCCACCGCCTCGGCGTGCTGAAGGTCACCGCGGACGCCGGCACGGACGTGGACGGCCCTGACCTCGACCTGGACGACCCGGTCTTCGCGGAGCGCTGCCGGCTGCTGGCGCACCTGGTCGGACACCTGGTGTCGGCCAAGTCCGCGTACGGCGACGAGCTCGCCCGGATCCAGCGGCTGCGACCGCGCACCGTCGCCTCCGAGCTGCTGTGGCAGCTCCTGCCCCCGCTGACCTTCGCCTGCGAGGGGGTGGTCATCTCCGGCCTGCTGCAGCCGGTCTACGACGTGGCCGCCGACGCCTTCGACTACAGCGTCACCGAGGACACCGCGCACCTGGCCGTGCTCGACGCCACGGGACACGACCTGAGCGGGACCCTGGTCGCCGCGGTGGCGCTGGCCGCCTACCGCAGCAGCCGCCGCCAGGGCCTCGGCCTGCTCGAGACGGCCACCACCATGGACGAGCACGTCGCCGACCAGGGACGGCTGGAGAGGTTCGCGACCGGGATCATCAGCGAGCTCGACCTCTCCAGCGGGCTGCTGCGCTACCTCAACGCCGGTCATCCCCCGCCGCTGCTCATGCGCGGTGGCGCGGTGGTCGAGGAGCTGACCGGAGGGCGGCGGATCCTGTTCGGGCTGACCACGGGCGCGGGGGTGGTCGCCGAGAAGCAGCTCGAGCCTGACGACTGGGTCGTCTTCTACACCGACGGCATCACCGAGGCCCGCAGTCCGGAGGGCGCCTTCTTCGGCCTGGACGGCCTGGTCGACCAGCTGGAGAGGTCCGCGGCCGAGGGGCAGTCGGCGCCAGAGACCCTGCGCCGCGTCGTCCGCGACGTCCTGGCCCACCAGGACGGCGTCCTGCAGGACGACGCCACCGTGCTCGTCGTCCAGTGGGCCAGCGGCGAGGAGGGCCAGCTGGTCTCCAGCCGGACGAGCGCCGTCGACGCCCACGACCTCTCCCCCGCCGACCAGCGCGGGGCCCGGGGCGTCCCCCGCGCCTGACGGCGCCCCCTCCGCCACCCTCCCCAGCGACACGACCGAGCGTGCTCAGCCGTCACCGCTGGTGGGGCTCCGCAGCGGATCGCGGTCCCCGCCGCAGGACGACGCGGGCGACGAGTCCGGCGACCAGCGCCCAGAAGGCGGCGCTCACGCCGGCGATCGCGAGGCCCGATGCGGCGGTCGCGAAGGCGATGACGGCGGGGACCCGCTCGTCCGCGTGCGAGAGCGCTGCCTGCAGGGAGGACGCGAGCGTGGCGAGCAGCGCCAGCCCTGCGACGGCAGGGATGACGCCGGCAGGGGCGAGCAGCACGAGCGCGCCGAACGCCGCCGACGCGATGCCGAGCAGGACGAGGACGACGCCCGCGGTCACGCTGGCGATCCAGCGCCGCGAGCGGTCCTCGCCCGCGTCGGGCCCGGCGGCGAGCGCTGCGCTGATCGCCGCGAGGTTGATCGCATGCCCGCCCGCCGGTGCACCGAGCAGGGTGCCGACACCGGTCACGAGCATCGAGCGCTTCCAGGGCACCTCGTAGCCCAGCCCCTTCATCACCGCGACGCCCGGGACGTTCTGCGAGGCCATCGTCACGAGGTAGAGCGGCACGGCGATGCCGATCACGGCGAGCGGTGTGAGCGTCGGGACCGTGACCTCCACCCGCGGCACCAGCGCTGAGGGGGCGATCGAGGTCCCCGAGACCGCGAGGTGCACGCCGATGACGATCGCCGCGGCGAGGAAGGCGAGCGGCGCCGCCCAGCGCGGCAGGAACCGCATGGCGAGCAGCCAGGCGACCACGACCGGTGCGACCGCGACCGGGTTCGTCGCCAGACCGGTGACCGGTCCGAGGCAGAGCTGGAGCAGCACGCCGGCGAGCATCGCCTGGGCGACCGAGGTCGGGATGCTGGCGATGAGCGCGCCGAGCCGCGGCACGAGCCCGGTGAGCACGATCAGCGCCCCGGTGACGAGGAAGGCCCCCACCGCGGCGGGCCATCCACCCTGCACCACCCCGGTGGAGGTCAGCAGCGCCGCACCGGGCGTCGACCAGGCCACGGTGATCGGCTTCCTCGTCCACGCCGCGAGGAGGATGCAGGACAGGCCCATGGTGACGCTGACCGCGAGCAGCCCGCTCGACGCCTGGTCCGGGCTCGCGCCGACCCCCGCCAGGCCGCTCAGCACGATGACGAAGGCGCTCGTGAAGCCGACGAGGGCCGACACCACCCCAGCGGTGATCGGACGGAGGACCTCGTCCGGGACCGGGGTCACGCGACCACCCCCTGACCCGAGGTCGTCGCGAGGGCGGCGCTCCGGTGTCCGCGGCGGAGGACGCGGCTCGTCACGCGCGTCCAGCTCCTCGGGTCGACGGGACCCCAGGCGCGCGGCAGGCGTCGGCCGACGAGGCCGCTCCCCGGTGGTGACCCACCGGCAGCGCGAGTCACGGCCCGCCCCGGTGCCGGCGGTCGCGAGAGGTGGCTCGGCGCGTCCCGCGAGGGCGCCATCAGATCAGCCCCCCGCGCGGGCCTGGAGGTCCTTGCCGAGGTGGATGCTGCTCTCGGAGTCGGCGTAGTGGCCGTAGGGCGGGATCTCGGCGTACCCCGCGGCGCCGTAGAGCGCCACGGCCTCCGGCTGCTGGCTGCCGGTCTCCAGCACCAGGCGGCGGTAGCCCTGCGCGCGGGCGCGGTCCTCGACGGCGGCCAGCAGGGTGCGGGCGTGGCCGCGCCGGCGGTGCCCGGCCCGCACGTACAGCCGCTTGAGCTCGACCTCGTTGTCGTCGTGGCGGCGCAGCCCGGCGCACCCCACGGGCTCGCCGCCGGCGAGCGCGACGAGGAAGGCGCCCGCGGGCGGCGCGAAGTCCTCCGGGGTCAGCGGGGTGTCGTCCGGGCCGCCGTAGCGCTGCACGTACTCCGCCTGCACCTCGGCCACGAGCTGCTGGACGAGGTCGGAGTCGTAGCGGGCCTCGACCAGCTCCAGGGGCGTGGTCGGCGGGAGGTCGGTCTGCACGCCACCAGGGTGCCAGGGGTGTGACCGGCGCTCGCGCGGGGTAGTGGCAGAGGAGCTAGATCATCCAGCCACGACTCCGGAGGTCCCCATGGCCAAGACCACCTTCCTGCTCGGCGCCGCTGTCGGCTACGTCCTGGGCGCGCGCGCCGGCCGGGGTCGCTACGAGCAGATCGCGGCGCAGGCCAGCAAGTTCTGGGGCAACCCCGCCGTCCAGGACAAGGTCTCCACCGTCCAGGACACCGCGGTGGGCACCGCCAAGAGCGCCGCCAGCAAGGCCACGTCCGCCGTCAAGGAGAAGGTGGGCGGGGGCAGCGACTCCGGCGACTCCAGCAGCTCGTCCGCCCCGAGCACCCCCAGCACCACGGCGACGACCACCACCGCCCCGGTCACCCCGCCGGCGACGGCCACGCAGCCGACGCCGACCACGCGCAGCACCACCGGCACCCGCACCCCCGGCAAGAGCACCACCGGCACCTCCACGCCGGGCAACATCACCCCCAGCACGCCCCGCCCCTGAGGCACCCCGCCCCTGAGGGCTACCTGGCACCTGCGGGAGTCCGCTCCTGCAGGTGCCAGGGGGACGCGTAGCCGTCCGGCGCCGCCAGCAGGTCCAGGAACGGGACGGCGTCGAAGGCCTCGGGCCCGAGGACGCCGGTGCCCGACCACTGCCCCGAGGCCAGCAGCTCCAGCGCCACGACCGGGTTGACGGCCGTCTGCCAGAGGACGCACTGGGCGCCGTACTCGGCCATCGACCACGCGTTGTCGACGACGTGGTGGAGGTAGACCTCGCGCGGGCGCCCGTCGACGCCGGTGCCGGTGACCAGCACCCCGGCGCAGGTCGCGCCGCGCATGAGCGGGCCGATGGTCGCCGGGTCGGGCAGGACGGCGGCCACGACGTCGCGCGGGGCGACGTCCAGCCCCTTGACCCGCACCGGGGCGGTGCCGTCGAGGCCCAGGGCGTGCAGCGTCTTGAGGACGCCGATGAACTCCCCGCCCAGGCCGTACTTGAAGGTCACCTTCTTCGCGGGCAGCCAGCGGGGCATGAGGAGCACCTCCTCGTGCTCGACGTTGACGCACTCCACCGGCCCGATGCCGCCGGGGAAGTCGAAGACCTCGGGCTCGCTGAACGGCGCCGTGGTGCGCCAGGTGCCGCCCTCCCAGACCACGGGCGGGTTGAGGCACTCCTCGATGGTCGTCCAGATCGAGAACGACGGCGCGAAGCCGTGCCCCTCGACGACGAGGTTCGCGCCGTCGCGCACCCCCAGCTCGTCCACCTCCGAGAACAGGTGGTCCACCGCGTAGCGCGCGAGGACGTCGGACAGCCCGGGCTCGACCCCCATGCCGACCAGCGCCAGGCGTCCCGCCGAGCTCCACCGCCCGGACTGCGCGAACTGCTCGTCGCCGAGCTTGACCCCGGTCAGCTCGTGCGGGCGGTCCGGGTGCGGGCGCGACAGCGACATGGCGAGGTCCAGGTAGTCCGCGCCGGCCGCCAGCGCGCCGGAGAAGACGGGCATGACGAAGCGCGGGTCCACGGCGTTGAGCACGTGCGTGGCGCCGGTGGTGCGCACGAGCTCGGCCACCGCCCGCTCGTCGGAGGCGTCGACCCGGCAGGCGGAGAACCGGCCCTCCCCGGGGTGGCGGGCCCGCACCGCGGCCACGACCCGCTCGGCCCGGGCCAGGTCGGCGTCCGCCATCACCACCGCGTCGAAGAAGGTGCGCCGGGCCGCGATCCGCGCGACGGCGTCACCGACGCCGCCGGCACCCACGACGAGGACGCGCATGCCGCTGGAGGAGGAAGGACCCACCACCCACCGCCTCTCAGGCCCGCCGGCGGCGGGCGGTCAGGATCCTGGCGACCACGACGACGGCGAGGATCGCCAGGAACATCGCCGAGCCGATGACGTTCGCCTGCGCCGGGATGCCCCGGGTCGCGGCCACGTAGACGAACTTGGGGAAGGTGTCGGTGGCCCCGGAGTTGAAGTTCGTGATGATGAAGTCGTCGAAGCTCAGCGCGAAGCTGAGCAGCGCCGCGGCAGCGATCCCCGGCGCCAGCAGCGGCAGGGTCACCCTCCAGAAGCCCTGCAGCGGCGAGGCGTAGAGGTCCGCCGCGGCCTCCTCCAGCCGCGGGTCCAGGCTCGCCACCCGCGCCTTGACCGTGACCACGACGAAGCTCAGGCAGAACATCGTGTGCGCCACCACGACGGTCCAGAAGCCGGGGCTGACCCGCAGGTTGAGGAACTGCGCCAGCAGGGACGCGCCCAGGACGACCTCGGGGGTGGCCATCGGCAGGAAGACCAGCAGGTTCGTGGTCGCCCGGAACCGGAAGCGGTAGCGCACGAGCGCCAGGGCGAGCAGCGTGCCCATGGCGGTCGCCAGCAGCGTCGCCAGGACGCCGATCTGCAGGCTCGTGACCACGGCCGAGCAGACGGCCGGGGCGCCGCAGGGGTCGCGCCAGTTGTCGAGCGTGAAGCCCCGCCAGACGAGGTTGGAGCGGCCGGCGTCGTTGAAGGAGAAGGCGAAGGTGTAGGCGATCGGCACGAGCAGGTAGACCAGCGCCAGGCCCGCGAACGCCGGCAGCAGCCAGTCCCCCGCGCGGTGCCGCCAGGGCCGCGCCGGGCGGCCGTCGGTCACGTGCTCGGCCGCGGCGGCCCCCGCGAGCACCTGCCCGGCGCTCACAGCAGCTCCTCCGTGCCCGCGCGGCGCACGTACAGGGCGACCAGGGCGAGGATCAGGGCCATCAGCAGGAAGGACAGCGCCGCGGCGGTGGGGTAGTCGACCACCCGGAAGAAGCGCGAGTCGATGACGTTGCCGAGCATCGCCGAGCCCGGCCCGCCCAGCAGGGCGGCGTTGACGTAGTCGCCCGTGGCGGGGATGAAGGTCAGCAGCGTCCCGGCCACCACGCCCGGCAGCGACAGCGGCAGCGTCACCGTGCGGAAGGTGGTGACCGGCCCGGCGTAGAGGTCCTGCCCCGCCTCCAGCAGCCGGGCGTCCAGCCGCTCGAGGCTGGCGTAGATCGGCAGCGTCATGAACGGGATGAAGTTGTAGGTCAGCCCGGCCACGACGGCCAGCGGCGTGGCCGTCAGGCGCGCGTCGTCGGGGAGCACCGCCAGGGCCTTGAGCGCCGAGACCACGAGGCTCTCGTCGGCCAGCACCTGCCGCCAGGCGATCGTCCGCAGCACGAAGCTCGTGAAGAACGGCGCGACCACCGCGACGAGCAGCAGCTGCTGGACGAGCGGCCGGGTGCGCGCCCGCACGGCGATCGCGTAGGCCAGCGGGTAGCCGATCAGCAGCGCCAGCAGGGTGGCGAGCAGCCCGTACCCCACCGAGCGCACGAACCAGGGCCAGTAGTCGGCCAGGGCCTCGGTGTAGTTGGCGACGCGGAAGGCCGGCTGGGTCTGCCCGACCTCGCCGCCGGGCACGGGCTCGGACAGCGACGTGGTCACCAGCAGCACCAGGGGCAGCACGAAGAAGAGCAGAAGCCAGAGCAGGCCGGGCGCCAGCAGCAGGTACGGCGTCCACCGCGCGCCACGGCGGACCGGTGGCGGGCCCGCGGCAGGGGTCGGGGCCAGCCCCGCGAGCACGGACATCAGAGCGCGGCGACGGCGTCGGCGGGGCTCTGCCGCTCCAGCGTGCCGGCCGCGGGGTCCTCGTCCCCGCGCAGGCCGAAGCTGTGCTCGGGAGCCCAGGACAGGCGCACCCTCTCCCCCCGGCGCACCACGGGGGCGTGCCCGAGGTTCTGGGTGAACACCGACAGCCGGCCGGCGCCGGGCACGTCCACGAGGTACTGGGTGCTGACGCCGGCGAAGGAGGCGTCGACCACGGTGCCCGGGCCGAGGCGGTTGGCGGCCGCGTCCGCGCCGTCGCGGCCGGCGTCCGGGGCGATGTGCACCTTCTCGGGGCGGACCCCCACGACCACCCGCCCGGTCGCCGTGACGGACCGCTCCCGCGGCACCAGGGCGTGGCCGCCGCCGACGAGCGCCACCTCCAGCAGGTCGCCGCGGGCGCCGGTCACGGTGCCCGGCACGAGGTTGGACTGGCCCAGGAAGTTGGCCACGAACGCGCTGCGCGGCAGGTCGTAGAGCTCCTGGGGGGCGCCGAGCTGCTCCACCTGCCCGGCGTTCATCACCGCGACCCGGTCGGCCATGGTCATGGCCTCCTCCTGGTCGTGGGTGACGTGGATGAAGGTCAGCCCCACGTCCGTCTGGATCCGCTTGAGCTCGACCTGCATCTGGCGGCGCAGCTTGAGGTCCAGGGCGCCCAGCGGCTCGTCCAGGAGCAGCACGGCGGGGCGGTTCACCACCGCCCGGGCCAGCGCGACGCGCTGCTGCTGGCCGCCGGAGAGCTGGGCCGGGCGGCGGTCGGCCAGGTGGCCGAGCTCGACGAGGTCCAGGGCCTCGCGGGCGGCGGCCTCCGCGTCGCGGCGGCCGCGGCGGCGCAGGCCGAACGCGACGTTGGCGAGCACGTCCATGTGCGGGAAGAGGGCGTAGCTCTGGAAGACGGTGTTGACCGGCCGCTGGTGGGCGCGGGTCGCGGTGACGTCCTGCCCGCCGATGAGGACCCGGCCGGACGTCGGCTCCTCCAGCCCGGCGACCATCCGCAGCGTGGTGGTCTTGCCGCAGCCCGAGGGGCCCAGGAGGGCGAAGAAGGAGCCCGCCGGCACCGTCAGGGTGAGGTCGTCGACCGCCAGGGCCCCGGCCGCTCCCCCGCGGGTACCGCCGAAGCGCTTCGTCAGCCGCTCCAGGTGCAGGTCCGCGCCGGAGGTGGCCCCGCTCACGACGGCCATCAGTTGCCGATCACGCGCTGGAAGTCCTCGTTGAACCCCTGCTCCTCCTGGGGCTCCAGGGTCCGGAAGACGTGCGCGTTCGCGAGCACCTCCTCGGAGGGGAAGATCAGCTCGTTCTCGACCAGCTCGGGGTCGATCGCGGCCATCGCCTCCTGCGCGCCCTGCACGGGGCAGATGTAGTTGACGTAGGCGGCGACCTGGGCGGCGACCTCGGGGTCGTAGTAGAAGTCCATCAGCCGCTGCGCGTTGGCGCGGTGGGGGCTGCCGACGGGGATGAGCATGTTGTCGCTCCACAGCGCGCCGCCGGCCTCGGGGAGCCGGAAGGTCCACTGGTCGCCGTTCTCGAAGTTCAGCTGGGTCAGGTCACCGGACCAGCCGATGACCGCCAGCGCGTCGCCGGAGACCAGGTCCTCCTTGTAGGAGTTGCCGCGCACCTGGCGGATCTGGCCGTTGGCGATCTGCTCCTCGAGCACCTCGAGGGCGGCGCCGAACTCCGCCTCGCCCCAGTCGCCGCGGGCGATGTCCACGCCCTGCTCGAGCATGATCAGCCCCACCGTGTCGCGCATCTCGTCGAGGACCTCCACGCGCCCCTTGAGCTCCGGGCGCCACAGGTCCGAGACCGAGGTGAGCTCGAAGGGGACGTCGGCGGTCTTCCACGCGATGCCGGCGAACCCGGACTGCCAGGTCAGGGAGCGCTCGCGGCCGGGGTCGAAGTCGACGTCGGCGAGGTCCGGCAGGATGTTCGCCTTGTTCGGCACGCCACCGTCGGTGAAGGGCTGCACGTAGCCCTGGCGGATGCACCGGGCGGCCATCCAGTCGGTGAGGACCATGATGTCCGCACCGATGTCCTGGCCCTGGGCGAGCTGGCCCTGCACCTTGCCGTAGTAGGTGTCGTTGCCGTCGACGTCCTCGCTGTAGTCGACCTCGATCCCCGTGGCGGCGGTGAACTGCTCCAGCGTGGGGTAGGTGCTCCCGTCCTCGGCGAGGTCGAGGTACAGCGTCCAGTTCGACCACCGGACCAGCGCCTCCTCCTCCGACCGGTCGCGCGCGGGGGTGGGGGTGCCGCCGCCGGAGCCTCCCGACGCGCCCGAGGTGCCGCAGGCGGCCAGCGCCGCCCCCAGGCCCAGCAGGCCCGCGCCGCGGAGCACGCTGCGCCGCGAGGGCTGGCGGGAGAGCTGGGCGGCGACGAGCGGGCGCAGGTGGGCGGGGACGGCGTCCAGGCCCGGCCGGCCGGTCGAGCGGTTGCGGGGGGTCATGCGGGCTCCCATCGGGGCGTCGGGGCGCTCGGGGCGCTCGGGGCGCTCGGGCGGCGGGTCACTCGAACGCGGCCATGACGTGCTTGACCCGCGTGTAGTCCTCCAGGGAGTACGCCGACAGGTCCTTGCCGTAGCCGGAGGACTTGAACCCGCCGTGCGGCATCTCCGCGACGATCGGGATGTGGGTGTTGAGCCACACGCACCCGAAGTCGAGGCGGCGCGACATGCGCAGGCCGCGGGAGAGGTCGGCGGTCCAGACGCTGGAGGCCAGGCCGTAGCGGGTGCCGTTGGCCAGCGCGAGCGCCTCGGCCTCGTCGGTGAAGGTCTGCACCGTGATCACCGGCCCGAACACCTCATCGGTGACGATCTCGTCGCCCGGGCGCAGGCCCGTGACCACGGTGGGCTGGAGGAACCACCCGTCGGGCAGCTCCGCGACCCTCGCCCCGCCGGCGGCGACCTCGGCGTGGTCGGGCAGGCGGTCGAGGAACCCGGTGACCCGGTCGAGCTGGGCGCGGCTGTTGACGGGGCCGACGGCGGCGTCGGGGTCGTCCGGCAGCCCCACCCTCGTGCCGCGGGCCTGCTCGGCCAGGGCCGCGGAGAGCTCCTCGGCCACCGAGGCGTGCACGAGCACGCGGGTGGCGGCGGTGCAGTCCTGTCCGGCGTTGAAGTAGCCCGCCGCGGCGATGCCCTCGGCCGCGGCGGCGAGGTCGGCGTCGGAGAAGACGACGACCGGGGCCTTGCCGCCCAGCTCCAGGTGCACCCGCTTGACGCCCGTGGCGGCCGCGGAGGCCACCTCGGTGCCGGCGCGCACGGAGCCGGTGACGGCCACCAGCCCGGGCACCGGGTGCGAGACCAGCGCGCGGCCGGTGTCGCGGTCGCCGGTGACGACGTTGAGGACGCCGGGCGGCAGGTGCTCGGCGGCCAGCTCGGCCAGCGCCAGCGTGGTCTCCGGCGTGGTCTCGCCCGGCTTGAGGACGACGGTGTTGCCGGCCGCGAGCGCCGGGGCGATCTTCCAGACCGCCATCATCAGCGGGTAGTTCCACGGCGTGACCTGGCCGACGACGCCGATCGGCTCCCGGCGGACCCAGGAGGTGTGCCCGGCGAGGTACTCCCCCGCGCTCCTCCCCTCCAGCACCCGGGCTGCGCCGGCGAAGAAGCGCAGCTGGTCCACGCAGGGCGGCAGCTCCTCGGTCGCCGTCAGGGCGTGGGGCTTGCCGGTGTCCTCCCCCTCCAGCGCCACGAACTCGGCGCTGCGGGCCTCGAGGGAGTCCGCGATCCGCAGCAGGGCCAGCTGCCGCTCCGCCGGGGTGGTGTCGCGCCAGGTCTCGAAGGCCCGTGCCGCGGCGCCGTAGGCCGCGTCGACGTCCGCCTCGCCGCTGACCGCGGCGGTGGCCACGACGGCGCCCGTGGCCGGGTCGACGACGTCGCTGGTGCGCCCCGAGGCCGCCTCGGTCCAGGCGCCGTCGACGAAGTTGCGCAGCCTGCGCGGCGCGCTGGTGCGAGCTTCCGTGGTGGTCCCCACGTGGTCCTCCCGGGCGGGTGCGGCTGGTGGTCGACGGCGGCGGTGCGCCGCCCGGCGGACCGGGCGTGGGCGCACACTAGCCAGATCGGAGCCCCAGCGGACCAGACCGGACGCGATCCACAGGAACTGCCACCGATTCCGTCGTCACGAACACCGATGTCTGCGGGTTCCCTTGTCCGGGCCGCCGGCAGCGTGCATCCTCGGGGCGTGACCGCCCGCTCCGCTCCCGTGCTGGACGACGTCTCCAAGCGCATCGTCGAGCAGCTCCAGCAGGACGGCCGCCGCCCCTACGCCACGATCGCGAAGGCCGTGGGGCTGTCCGAGGCGGCGGTGCGCCAGCGGGTGCAGCGGCTCCTGGACGCCGGGGTGGTGCAGATCGTCGCCGTCACCGACCCGGTGCAGGTGGGCTTCACCCGCCAGGCGCTGATCGGCGTCCGCTGCTCCGGCGACCTCACCGCGGTCGCGAACGAGCTGGCGGAGCTCCCGGAGGTCGACTACGTCGTGGTCACCGCCGGCTCCTTCGACGTCGTGGTCGAGGTCGTCTGCGAGGACGACGACCACCTGCTGGAGCTCCTGAGCGACCGCATCCGCCGCACCGAGGGCGTCCTGACCACCGAGACGTTCGTCTACATGAAGCTCATCAAGCAGCGCTACGACTGGGGAACCCGATGACCTCCACGCCCGCCGACGTCACCGCCCCCGCCTCGCCCGGCGGCAGGGAGCCCGCGCGCACCCCCCGCGGCACGCCCCGCGCGCAGGCCGCGCGCGACCACCTGTGGGGCCACTTCACCCGGCACTCGGTGTACGAGCAGGGCGGTCAGGTGCCGGTCATCGTCTCCGGCGAGGGCTGCTGGATCACCGACGACCGCGGGCGCCGCTACCTCGACGGTCTGGCGGGGCTGTTCGTGGTCCAGGCCGGCCACGGGCGCACCGAGCTCGCCGAGGCCGCCGCGAAGCAGGCCAGCGAGCTCGCCTTCTTCCCGCTGTGGTCCTACGCGCACCCCGCGGCGATCGACCTGGCCGAGCGCCTGGCCACCCACACCCCCGACGGCCTGGACCGGGTCTTCTTCACCACCGGCGGGGGCGAGGCGGTGGAGACCGCCTGGAAGCTGGCCAAGCAGTACTTCAAGCTCACCGGCAGGCCGGGCAAGACCAAGGTGATCAGCCGCGCCGTGGCCTACCACGGCACCCCTCAGGGGGCGCTGTCGATCACCGGCATCCCGGCGCTGAAGGCGCCCTTCGAGCCGCTCGTGCCCGGCTCGCTGCGGGTGCCCAACACCAACCTGTACCGGGCGCCGGAGGCGCTGCGCGAGGACCCGGAGGCCTTCGGGCGCTGGGCCGCGGACCGGATCGAGGAGGCCATCCTCTTCGAGGGGGCCGACACCGTCGCGGCGGTCTTCCTCGAGCCGGTGCAGAACTCCGGCGGCTGCTTCCCCCCGCCGCCCGGGTACTTCCAGCGGGTGCGGGAGATCTGCGACACCCACGACGTCCTGCTGGTCTCCGACGAGGTCATCTGCGCCTTCGGCCGGACCGGGTCGATGTTCTCCTGCACCGACTTCGGCTACGTCCCGGACATGATCACCTGCGCCAAGGGGATGACCTCGGGCTACTCCCCGATCGGCGCCTGCATCGCCAGCGAGCGCCTCTTCGAGCCGTTCAAGCACGGCACGAACACGTTCATGCACGGCTACACCTTCGGCGGGCACCCGGTCTCGGCGGCCGTGGCGATGGCCAACCTCGACCTGTTCGAGCGCGAGCGGATCACCGACCACGTCCAGGCCACCGCCCCGGCCTTCCGCGCCACCCTGGAGAAGCTCCTGGACCTGCCGATCGTGGGCGACGTGCGCGGCGAGGGCTTCTTCTACGGCCTGGAGCTGGTCAAGGACAAGAGCACCCGGGAGACCTTCGACGACGACGAGGCGGAGCGCCTGCTGCGGGGGTTCCTGTCGACCGCGCTGTTCGAGGCCGGCCTGTACTGCCGCGCCGACGACCGCGGCGACCCGGTGATCCAGCTGGCGCCGCCGCTGATCGCCGGCCAGGCCGAGTTCGACCACATCGAGCAGGTCCTGCGCGGCGTCCTCACGGAGGCCTGGGCGCGGCTGTGACCGCCGCCTCGCTGTGGGCCGCCACCGCGCCGCCGTCCCCACCGGGCGCACCGCTGGACGGCGACGCCGAGGCCGACGTCTGCATCGTCGGGGCCGGGCTGACCGGCCTGTGGACGGCCCGCTCGCTGCTGGAGGCCGATCCCGCCCTGCGGGTGCTCGTGGTCGAGGCCGAGCGGGTGGGCTTCGGCGCCAGCGGCCGCAACGGCGGCTGGTGCTCGGCGCTGTTCCCCACCGGCACCGCGGCCCTGGTGCGCCGGCACGGGCGCGAGCCGGCGCTGGCGCTGCGGCGCGCCATGGGCGCGACGGTGGCCGAGGTGGGGCGCGCGCTGGCGCAGGAGGGGATCGACTGCGGCTGGGCCCACGGCGGCACGGTGACCGTGGCGCGCAGCCCCGCCCAGCTCGCCCGCGCGCGCGCCGAGGTGGCGGAGGCGCAGCGCTGGGGCGTGGACCGCCTGGACCTGCTCGACGCCCGTGCGGCCCGCGAGCGCCTGGACGCCGACGGGGTGCTGGGCGGGACCTGGACCCCGGACTGCGCCCGCGTGCACCCGCTGCGGATGGTGCGCGGGCTGGCCGACGCGGTGCGCCGGCGCGGTGCGCGGATCGCGGAGGGCACGCGCGCGCTGGCCGTCGCCCCGGGCCGGGTCGTCACCGACCGCGGCACCGTCGCGTGCCGGGACGTCGTGCTGGCCACCGAGGCCTGGACCGCGCGGCTGCCGGGGCACCGGCGCGACGTGGTGCCGGTGTACTCCCTGGTCACCGCCACCGAGCCGCTGCCGGAGCGGCTGTGGGAGCGGATCGGGCTGCGCGCCGGGGAGACCTTCAGCGAGCACCGGCACCTCGTCGTCTACGGCCAGCGCACCGCCGACGACCGGCTGGTCTTCGGCGGCCGCGGCGCGCCCTACCACTTCGGCTCGGGCGTCGCCCCGGCCCACGACCGCGACGAGCGGGTCTTCGCGGCCCTGCGCGCCGCCGTCCGCGACCTGCTGCCCGCCCTGCGCGGCGTGCCCGACACCGCCTTCCCCTTCGCCTGGGGCGGCCCGCTGGCCATCCCCCGCGACTGGCACGCCGGCGTCCGCTTCGACCCCGCCACCCGGATCGCGCGCGCCGGCGGGTACGTCGGCGACGGCGTCGGGGCGGCGAACCTGGCCGGGCGCACCCTGGCCGACCTGCTCCTGGGCCGCGACACCGACCTGGTGCACCTGCCCTGGGTCGGGCACCGCTCCCCGCGCTGGGAGCCGGAGCCGCTGCGCTGGCTGGGCGTCAACGCCGGGCTGCGCCTGGCCGCCTGGGCCGACGCCGAGGAGCGCCTGACCGGGCGCCCGGCGCTCCTGGGCCGCCCGCTGGCAGCCCTGACCGGCTCCTGACCGGCCGTGACCCGCAGACTGGGCCCGTGAGCGATCCCGTGGTGCTGCCCGCGACCGCCCTGGACTTCGTCACCGAGCGGCGCCTCGCCACGCTGACCACCCTGCGCCCGGACGGCACCCCGCACGTGGTGCCGGTCGCCTTCACCTGGGACGCCGCGGCGACGGTGGCGCGGGTGACGGCACGGCGCACCTCGCGCAAGGTCCGCAACGCCGCGGCGGGCGGTCGCGCGGTGCTCTGCTCGGTGGAGGGGCCGCGCTGGATCACCCTGGAGGGCGTCGCGCGAGTGGTCGAGGACGAGGCCGCGGTGGCGGCCGCCCTGGCGCGCTACGCGCAGCGCTACGAGCGCACGCCGGCCCCGGACCCGCTGCGGGTCGTCGTCGAGGTGGCGGTGGACCGGGTGCTGTCGAGCTCGCACCTGCGGCTCTGAGCGGTCGTCCCGCTAGGACGGGGCGGCGTCGTGCACGGCGATGGCGATCTGCACCAGGTTGTTCGCGCCCAGCTTGGTCAGCAGCCGGGAGACGTGGGCCTTGACCGTCGCCTCGCTCATGAACAGCGAGGCGGCCACCTCCGCGTTGGAGGCACCCGTCCCGATCGCGGTCGCCACCTCGAGCTCGCGCGAGGTGAGCGCGGCGAGCCGCTCGGTGGCGGCCCGGCGGCGGTCGGAGGCCTCTGCGTCCCCGACGTGGGCGAGCAGCGTGCGCGTGACGGACGGCGAGACCACGGCGTCGCCGGCGGCGTGCTTGCCGACGTTGGTCAGGGCCTCCTGGACGATGCGGTAGGCGTCCCGTCCCAGCGCGGCCGGCACGGCGTCCGCGTCGTCGACCCCCACCTCGAGGTCGATCCTCGCCCCGGCGCGTCGGGTCTCCTCGACGAGGCCCCGGATGTCGGTCAGCGCCGGTTGGGGCCGAGCCGGCGCGCTGCTGGGGGTGCGCTACCCGCTGCGCATGCTCCCCGTCCTGCTCTTCGAGGTCGGGTGGAAGGCCCTCCGGCTCGGGATCGTCGTTCTGCCGACGTGGTCGGACGGCGCCGCCGACGACGCCTTCCGCGAGCAGACCAGCGCTGTCCTGTGGGTGGTCGTCGTGGTCGCCGTCATCCCGTGGCGCTACGCCTTCCGGCAGTTCGTCCTGGCACCCGCGGAGCCCTGGCGCCGGCACGGGTGAGCGCGCCGGCGGAGGCCCACCCAGCGGGAGCCACGCCGCTGCAGCAGGTGTCGCTGCGGAGCGGCTCGTGACGACGTCTGCTGCAGATCGGCAGCGCTCGGTGAGCCGGGTGCTGCCGATCTGCACCTGCGGGCCCGAGGCGCTGGCACCGCCGGACGCGTCACTCCACGCCGGAGAGGACCTCCACGGCCCGGTCGAGGAAGGCGTCCACCTGGTGCTCGACGTACCCGCGGCGGCCGCGGCGGGTGCGGAAGACCGCGGTGCGCACGTCCTCGACGGTCAGATCCTCGCCGTCCTCGAACCAGGCCAGGATCCGCTCGCAGAGGTCGTCCACGTCGTCGGTGTCGTAGGTGACCGTCCCGCTCGCGCCCAGGTCGAAGCGCTCGCCGTCGGGGCGCGCCAGGCGCCCGCGCAGCGTCGCGGCCTTGGCGGTCAGCTCGTCCAGGGCCCGGTCGGCGCCGAGGCGGCCGCGGGTGATCTCGTGCTCGCGGCGGGCGAAGGCGTCCTCGAGGCGGTCCAGGGCGGCGTCCACCTGGCCCACGTCGTAGCCGCGGCGCACGAGGTCGAAGCCGACCCTGCGCACGTCCTGGCTGGTCACCCCGCCCTTGAGCCCGCCGGCCTCGTAGGCCACCCGGGCGCGGCCGAAGAACTCCTCGACCTGCTCCACCGCGTAGCCGCGTCCGAGGGGACCGCTGCGGCGGAACGTCGTGCTCGACATCGTGCTCGTGCCCACCCGGGCATCCTGCCAGGGCGGAGGCCGTCGGCGCGGGCTAACGCGCACGCACGACGCGCGGCTCGTCCCACACCGGCTCGGGGGCCTCCACGGCCGTGCCGTCGGCGCGCAGCACGAGGAAGCGGTCGAACGTGCGGGCGAACCAGCGGTCGTGGGTGACCGCCACCACGGTGCCCTCGAACTGCTCCAGCGCGGCCTCGAGCGCCTCGGCGGAGTCCAGGTCGAGGTTGTCGGTCGGCTCGTCGAGAAGCAGCAGCGTGGCGCCGGACAGCTCCAGGAGCAGCACCTGGAACCGCGCGCGCTGCCCGCCGGAGAGGGTCTCCACGCGCTGCTCGGCGCTGGCCGCCAGGCCGTAGCGGTCCAGCGCCCGCGCCGCCTGCTCCCGCCCCATGCCGTCGCGGTCGCCGTCGCCGCGGTGGAGCACCTCCAGCAGCGTCCGCCCGGCGAGGGCCTCGGGGATCGAGGACTGCCGGAACCAGCCCGGGCGCACCCGCGAGCCGAGGCGGGCCCGCCCGGTGTGGGCGACCGGCTCGGGCCGGTCGTCGCCCACGGGGGCGTGCTCGACGTCGGGGTCGCTCCCGCCGGCGGCCAGCAGGCGCAGCAGGTGCGACTTGCCCGAGCCGTTGGAGCCCAGGACGGCGAGGCGGTCGCCCAGGTGCAGCTCGAGGTCGAACGGGGCGACGAGGCCGGTCAGGGCGAGCTGCTCGAGCTGGACGGCGCGCCGCGCCGTGCGCCCGCCGCGCAGCCGCACCCGCAGGCGCTGCTCGACCGGGGCGGCCTCGGGCGGGCCGGCGTCCTCGAAGCGCCGCAGGCGGGTCTGCGCCGCCTGGTAGCGCGAGGCGAGCCCGTCGTTGAAGGTCGACTTCGTCTTCAGGGTCTGCACGAGCTGGCGCAGGGCGGCGTGGTCCTCGTCCCAGCGGCGGCGCAGCTCCTCCAGCCGCGCCGTGCGGTCGGCGCGGGCGGCCGCGTAGGTCGCGAGCCCTCCCCCGTGCACCCACATCCGCGCCCCGGCCGCCCCCGGCTCCAGCGTCGCGATCCGGGTGGCGGTGTTCGCCAGCAGCTCGCGGTCGTGGCTGACGAGCAGCACGGTCTTGGCCGAGGCGACGAGCTGCTCCTCCAGCCACCGCTTGCCGGGCACGTCGAGGGCGTTGTCCGGCTCGTCGAGCAGCAGGACGCCGGCCGGGCCGCGCAGCAGCGACTCCAGCACCAGCCGCTTGCGCTCCCCGCCGGACAGCGTCGCGACCTCGCGCCAGCGGGCGCGCTCGTAGG
Organism: Quadrisphaera sp. DVD1; assembly: GCF_058932755.1. NCBI lineage: Bacteria > Bacillati > Actinomycetota > Actinomycetes > Kineosporiales > Kineosporiaceae > Quadrisphaera > Quadrisphaera sp. DVD1. The sequence continues at coordinate 7,067 of NZ_JBZYWI010000012.1, read as the reverse complement.
GCACGCCGAGCGCGGCCTGGCAGCACACGTCCCACTCGACCTCGGCCTCGTACCCGCCGGCGTCGCCCCAGTCGGCGAGCGCCTGGGCGTAGCGCATCTGGGTCGGGGTGTCCTCGCGCTCCATCATCGCCAGCTCGGCGGCGTCCAGGGCGGCGGCGGCCGCGCGGACGGCCTCCGGGGCCACGGACAGCAGCAGGTCGCGCACGTCGGCGGCGCCGGCGCCCACCTGCTGGTGCATCACCGCAAGGCCGCCGGAGCGCACGACCGCACCGCCGTCCGGCACGAGGTTGCCCGCGACGATCCGCAGCAGCGTCGTCTTGCCGGTGCCGTTGGGGCCGACGAGCGCGGTGCGCGAGCCCTCCCCCACGCGCAGGCTGACGCCGGCCAGCAGGGGCCGGCCGTCGGGCAGCGCGTGGACGACGTCGCTGATCTCCACGTGGGCCACGGGCAGAGTCTGGCGGACGCCGGCCGCCGCGGTCAGCCGGGTTTCCGCGGCGTTCGCCCCGCGCGCGCCGGCGCATGCTGGTGCACTGGACCCGGTCACCCACGGCGACGGAGCGAGGACGAGATGGCGCACACCCTGATGGACACCTTCGAGGACTCCGACGTCGACGAGCGCCGCAACGGCGCCGCCACGGCGTCCCTGGTGCTGGGGCTGCTGGCGATCGTGCTCTCCGTGCTCGCCGGCATCCCCGCCGTGCTGGCCGGCGTCGTCGGGCTGGCCCGGGCGCGCTCGCGCGGGGCCGGCGCGGTCAAGAGCGTCGTGGGGATCGTGCTGGGCCTGGCGTCGGTGGCCGTGCTCGTGGCCGTGGTCAACCTCGTGGCGCCGCTGTGGTCGACCGTGCAGACGGTGCGGGACTACCAGGCGCAGGGGCTGCCGCTCTCGGAGGCGCCCGAGGCCCAGGAGGCCCTCGCGCAGGCGAAGGACGCGCTGGGCCGGTGGGGCGTGGAGCCGTCGTCGGTGACCTGCGGCTCGCCGTCGCCCGAGGGCACGAGCATCTCGGTCGACTGCAGCGGGACGCTGCTGACCGGCGAGCCGGCCGCGATCGCCGCCTCCTGCCCGGCGGCGTCCCTGCTCGGCGGGGAGGCGACGTGCGAGGCCACCGTGAACGGCGAGCCGCACCAGGTGCGGGTGACCCTCGTCGACGGCGTCCCCGGCATCGAGCTCCTCTGACGCGAGCGGGCGGGCCGGGGGACCCCGGCCCGCCCGCTCGTCAGGCGCTCGTCAGCCGACCGGCTGGGCGATGTCCGAGGCCGCGAGCTGGCCGCAGGCGCCGTCGATGTCGCGCCCGCGCGTGTCGCGCACGGTGGTGGGCACGCCGGCCGCGCGCAGCCGGCGGACGAACTCGTCCTCCACGCCCGGGTCGGACGCCGTCCACTTCGAGCCCGGCGTCGGGTTCAGCGGGATGGGGTTGACGTGCACCCAGCCCGAGCCGCGGGCGTTGAGCTCCTCGCCGAGCAGGTCCGCGCGCCAGGCGTGGTCGTTGATGTCGCGGATGAGCGCGTACTCGATGCTCACCCGGCGCCCCGTGGCCTCGAAGTAGCGGCGGGCGGCGTCGAGCACCTCCCCCACCTTCCAGCGGGAGTTGATCGGCACGAGCTCGTCGCGCAGCGCGTCGTCGGGCGCGTGCAGCGACAGCGCGAGCGTCACCGGCAGGCCCTCGCCGGCGAGGCGGTCCACCGCGGGCACCAGGCCGACGGTGGAGACCGTGACGCCGCGGGCGGAGATGCCCAGGCCGTCGGGGGCGGGGTCGACCATGCGGCGCACCGCGGCGATCGCCGAGCGGTAGTTGGCCAGCGCCTCGCCCATGCCCATGAACACGACGTTGGAGACGCGCCCCGGGCCGGTGCCGGTGGCGGCGTGCTCGGCGGCCAGCGAGCGGGCCGCGGACGCGACCTGCTCGAGGATCTCGGCGGTGGACAGGTTGCGGGTCAGCCCGTTCTGACCGGTGGCGCAGAAGGGGCAGGCCATGCCGCAGCCGGCCTGGCTGGAGACGCAGAGGGTCACGCGCTCGGGGTAGCGCATGAGCACGCTCTCGATCCGGGCGCCGTCGAAGAGCTTCCACAGCGTCTTGACGGTGTTGCCGCCGTCGCCCTCCAGCACCCTGGTGGGGGTGAGCAGGGTCGGCAGCAGCGCCCCGGCGATCCGGTCGCGGTCGCCCGCGGGCAGGTCGGTCATGGCCGCGGGGTCGGCGGTGAGCCGCCCGAAGTAGTGCTGGGCGACCTGCTTGACCCGGAAGGCGGGGACGCCGAGCTCGGCAGCGGCCGCCGCGCGCTCGGTGGGCGCCAGGTCGGCGAGGTGGCGCGGCGGCTTGGGCCGGCGCGGGACGGCGAGGGTGGCCTTCACGGGCGCGCCCGCAGCGGCCGGGCCGGACGAGGAGGAGGGCGCCAGCGTGGGCGTGGGCAGGGAGACGGGGGCAGCCATAGCACCCCCATCGTCTCACGCCCGCGGCGGGGCATCCCGCGCGCCGACGGCGAGGGCCTCAGGCGGCGGGGACGAGCGCGCTGAGCAGCAGCCAGACCACCGGCGCGGTCGGCAGGAGGGAGTCGAGGCGGTCGAGCACGCCGCCGTGGCCGGGCAGCAGGGAGCCCATGTCCTTGATGCCCAGGTCGCGCTTGAGGACGGACTCGCTCAGGTCGCCCATCGTGGCCGTGGCCACGGCGGCGACCCCGACGAGCGCGCCGGCCCACCACGCGCCGTCCAGGAGCAGGACGACGCCGGCGGTGGCGCCGAGCACGCCCACGACGGCGGAGCCGGCCAGGCCCTCCCACGACTTCTTGGGGCTGATCGTCGGCGCCATCGGGTGGCGGCCGAAGAGCACCCCGGCCGCGTACCCGCCGATGTCGCTGCAGACCGCGGCGAGGACGAAGATGAACACCCGCTGGGCGCCGTCGTCCTCGCGCAGCATGAGCACGGCGAAGCCGGCCAGCAGCGGCAGCCACGCGGTGACCAGGACGCCGGCGGTGACGTCGCGCAGGGCGGCCGTGCCGGGCTCGGGCAGGCGCTCGCCCTCCTCGGAGGCCACCAGCGGCGGCGCCTCCACGAGCCGCCAGGCCAGCACCGCGAACGCGGTGAGGCAGACGCCGACGAGCAGCGCCTCCAGCCCCGAGGCGTAGGTGGCCACGAGCGTGGCGGCGCTGCCGACGACGAGGGGCACCACCGGCACGTGCAGGCGCCGCGCGGACAGCGCGCCGGCCATCTCCCACACCGAGGCGGCCACCGCGACGACGGCCAGCGCGACGAACAGCTCCTTGCGCACGAACAGCGCCAGCAGCAGGGCCGCGCCCATGCCCAGGCCCATGCCGATGGCCACGGGCAGGTTCCGCCCGGCGCGGCTGGGCGCGGGCGCGACGGCGGGGGGCGGGGTGGTCACCACGGGGAGGGGCTCGGCTCAGACGGTGGTGAGCTCGACTTCCTTGTGCTTGAGCAGGTCGTCCACCGCGTCGACGTGGCGGCGGGTGACCGCCTCCAGCTCCTTCTCCGCGCGGGCGACCTCGTCCTCGCCGGCGTCGCCGTCCTTGGCGATGCGGTCGAGCTCCTCCTTGGCGCGGCGGCGCACGTTGCGGATGGAGACCTTGGCGTCCTCGGCCTTGGTGCGGGCGATCTTGATGTAGTCCTTGCGGCGCTCGGCGGTCAGCTGCGGCAGCACCACGCGGATGACCTGGCCGTCGTTGCCCGGGTTGACGCCCAGGTCGGAGTTGCGCAGGGCCTTCTCGACCTCGGCCATCGACGAGCGGTCGAAGGGGGTGATGAGCACGGTGCGCGCCTCGGGCGTCTGGAAGGACGCGAGCTGCTGCAGCGGGGTCAGGGAGCCGTAGTACTCGACCATGACCTTGGCGAACATCGCCGGGTTGGCCCGACCGGTGCGGATGGCGGCGAAGTCCTCCTTCGCGACCTCCACGGCCTTGTCCATCTTGTCCTCGGCCTCGAGGAGTGCCTCGTCGATCACCGCTGCTCCTTCACGTCCTGCTGCGTCCTGCTGCGCCTGCTCAACCGCCGACGACGAGCGTGCCGATCCTCTCACCCCGCAGGGCGGCCGGTACTCCCCCGGGCACGTCCATGCCGAAGACGACCATGGGCAGGCGGTTGTCCATGCAGAGGCTGAACGCCGTGGCGTCCACGACCTTCAGGCCCTTCTGCAGGGCCTCGGCGTAGGTGACGGTGTCCAGCCGGGTGGCGCTGGCGTCCAGCCGCGGGTCGGCGGTGTAGACGCCGTCCACGCCGTTCTTGGCCATGAGGACGGCGTCCGCGCGCACCTCGAGCGCCCGCTGGGCGGCGACGGTGTCGGTGGAGAAGTACGGCAGCCCCGCACCCGCGCCGAAGATCACGACGCGGCCCTTCTCCATGTGCCGGATCGCGCGGCGCGGCACGTAGGGCTCGGCGACCTGGCCCATCGTGATCGCCGTCTGCACCCGGGTGTCGACGCCGGCCTGCTCGAGGAAGTCCTGCAGCGCCAGGCAGTTCATCACCGTGCCGAGCATGCCCATGTAGTCGGCGCGGGAGCGGTCCATGCCGCGCTGGGACAGCTCGGCGCCGCGGAAGAAGTTCCCCCCGCCGACGACGATGGCCACCTGGACGCCCTCGCTGACCGGACCGGCGATCTCCCGGGCGACGCGGGCGACGACGTCGGGGTCGACCCCGACGCCGCCGCCCCCGAAGGTCTCCCCGGACAGCTTCAGCAGCACCCGGCGCCAGGGGGCGGCGGGAGCCTCACCGGCGCTGGACGCCGGCCCGGTCAGCGAGTCGCTCACGGCAGGGCGCTCAGTTGCCGACGCGGAAGCGCGCGAAGGCGGTGACCTCGACGCCGGAGTCCGCGAGGACCTGCTTCACCGAGCGCTTGGGGTCCTTGGCGAACGCCTGCTCCAGGAGCACGTTGTCCTTGAAGTAGCTGTTCACCCGGCCCTCGACGATGCGGGGCAGCGCCTGCTCGGGCTTGCCCTCCTCGCGGGCGGTGTCCTCGGCGATGCGCCGCTCGTTGGCGACGGTCTCCTCCGACACCTCGTCGCGGTGCAGGTGGATCGGCGAGAGCGCCGCGATGTGCATCGCCACGTCGCGGGCGGTGTCGAGCGCCTCGGAGTCCAGGGCCACGAGGACGCCGATCTGCGCGGGCAGGTCGGGGCTCGTGCGGTGCAGGTACGAGCCGACGTGGGCGCCCTCGATGCGGGCCACGCGGCGGACCTCGATCTTCTCGCCGATGGTGGCGTTGGCCTCGTCGAGCACGGCCTGCAGCGGCCGGCCCTCGACGTCCGCGGCCAGGAGCGTCGCGGCGTCGGCGGCGCCGGTGCGCACCGCGGTCTCCATGACGACGTCGGCCACCTTCTGGAACGGGGCGGACTTCGCGACGAAGTCGGTCTCGCAGTTGACCTCGACGAGGGTGCCCACGCCGTTCTCGACGCGAGCGGCCACGAGGCCGTTGCTGGCGCTGCGGCCCTCGCGCTTGGTGACGCCCTTGAGGCCCTTGACGCGCAGGATCTCGATGGCCTTGGCGCGGTCGCCCTCGGCCTCGTCGAGGGCCTTCTTGACGTCGAGCATGCCGGCGCCGGTCTGCTCGCGCAGCGCCTTGATGTCAGCGGCGGTGGTCGCCATGGTGGAGTCCCTCCGGTGGGGTGGTGCGTGCGTGCTGGGGGTCCCGCCCGGCGCGGGGTGCGGCCGGCGCGGAGGTGCGGCCCGGATCGGGCGAGCGCACCGGCGCCGCGCCGTCCTTCGAGGACGGCGCGGCGCAGGAGAGCGGGATCAGGCCTGGGGAGCGCCGTTCTCGCCCGCGATGGTGGCGTCGCCCTGGACGGCGTCGACCGTGTCGATGGCCGCCTTGTCGCCACCGGCGGCGAAGTCGCCGCTGGGCAGGACGGGGGCGGTGTCGGCACCGTCGGTGCTGCCCTCGGACTCGGCCTGGTCGATCGCGGCGGCCGGCTCGGTGTTGGCCGGCACGCGCTCGGCGGCCTCGGCCTCGGCCTGGTTGGCCGCGGAGCGAGCGCCCTGGGCGCCGGCCTCGCCGGTCTGCAGCTCGCCGCCGAGCAGCTCCGCCTCCCAGGCGGCCAGCGGCTCGTCGGCGGTGGCGCCCTCAGCGGCCTCACCGGCGCCGGAGCGGGCGCGCAGGCCCTCGGCGACGGCGTCGGCGACCACGCGGGTCAGCAGCGTGACCGAGCGGATGGCGTCGTCGTTGCCGGGGATCCGGTAGTCGACGACGTCGGGGTCGCAGTTGGTGTCGAGGATCGCGACGATCGGGATGTTGAGCTTGCGCGCCTCGTCGACGGCCAGGTGCTCCTTGTTGGTGTCGACGATCCACACCGCGCTGGGCACCTTGGTCATGTCGCGGATGCCGCCCAGGGTGCGGGCGAGCTTGTCCTTCTCGCGGCGCATCATGAGCAGCTCCTTCTTCGTGCGGCCGCTGGCGGCCACGTCGTCGAAGTCGATCTGCTCGAGCTCCTTCATGCGCTGCAGGCGCTTGCTCACCGTCTGGAAGTTGGTGAGCATGCCGCCGAGCCAGCGGTGGTTCACGTAGGGCATCCCGACGCGGGAGGCCTGCTCCGCGAGGGGCTCCTGGGCCTGCTTCTTCGTGCCGACGAAGAGCACCGAGCCGCCGTGGGACACGGTCTGCTTGATGAACTCGTAGGCGCGGTCGATGTGGGTCAGCGACTGCTGCAGGTCGATGATGTAGATGCCGTTGCGCTCGGTGAAGATGAAGCGCTTCATCTTGGGGTTCCAGCGACGGGTCTGGTGCCCGAAGTGGACGCCGCTCTCGAGCAGCTGGCGCGTGGTGACGACGGCCATGCCGACGCACTCCTCCCGGCGCCACCGGATCTCCCGGGGGCGCGCTCGGTTTCCTGCGACGACCCCGACGGCCGCCGCCCTGGCGCCCGCGACGCGCCTGCTCCCCTCCGGCGAGCCGGGAGGGACCGAGGCGGCGCGCCCCGCCCTCGGGGGGCGGTGTGCGGGCGCGCGAAGTACCGGTCTCGCAACCGGTCACCGCCCATGCTACCCGCGCCCGTCCGCGGCACCGACCACGCACCGACCCGCACCCGCCGCTCACCCGCCGCCCACCGGCCTCCCCCGCGCACCGCCGTCC
>NZ_JBZYWI010000119.1:0-9704 GCF_058932755.1 Quadrisphaera sp. DVD1 | reverse complement strand
GCCCGCGCTCAGGCGCCGCGGGCGGGGTGCTGGCTGCGGGCCAGCAGCCAGTCGGCGACCGCTCCGGTCACCAGCGCGTAGACGGTCTTGTGGTAGGCGTCGACGGCCAGCACCCGCGCCGGCCAGCTCAGCGGCGAGCGCTCCACCCGGGTGGCGGTCTCCAGCACGTGGTCGAAGCCGATGCGCAGACCGGCGTGGGCCAGGGACCCCCCGATCCCGCGCAGGCCCGCGCGCCCGGCCAGCCCGCGCACGACGCCCAGGACCACCCCGGTGCCCCAGTGCATGGTGTGGTTCCACGCGTCGCTGTCGCGCGCGTCCGCCCGCCCCAGGAGGCGCTGGAGCGTCCGGGCCGGGACGTGGGAGTCGGGCCGGCCGGTCAGCGCCTGCTCCGCCTTCTCGCCGGCGGTCATCACCACCGTGCCGACCAGGCCCGCGACCGCGCCCTGGCACGCGGCGCGACGCGCGCTGCCGATCGGCGCGAGGGAGTCGAAGGCGTCCTTGACCCGGTCGGAGAGCGCGAGCCCGGCACCCGCGACGACGTTGCCCGGGGGGTGGCGGGAGATCTTCGGGTGCGGCCGGGTCGGCGACCCCAGCCGGGCGGCCTCCCAGGCGGCACCGATCGCCTGCAGCTCCTCGACGCCGGCCACCTGCTGCAGCCGGGGCAGCAGGTCGTCCTCCTCGTCGTGGGCGTCGTGGCGGATCACCGCGAAGGCGCGGCGGACCTCGGCGTCGTAGCCCGCGGAGCGCGGGTCGGCGCGCTGGAGGTCCTTGAGCATCTCGTTGATCTGCTGGTGGTCGCCCTCGATGTGGGCGGTCAGCTCGTCGCGGTCGCCGGGCAGGTGCTTGCGGTAGGCCGGGAAGAGCACCGTCTCCTCGGCGAAGGCGTGGCGCAGCGCCCGCTCGCTCAGCTCCGCCACGATCCTGCCCCGGGCGTCGGCGTCCGGTTCGGCGTCGTAGGCGCGCATGAGGGCGTCGAGGTCGGCGTGGTCGGCGCTCTGCCTCGACAGGATGCTGCCCGGGCCGCCCCGCTGGTCCTCGGTCTGGTCGGCGACCGAGGTGAACCCGTTGTGGCGTGGGTTGGTCATGGCGGGGCAGTACCCACCCGCCCGCGCCACACGCACCCAGGAGGACCCGTGCCGACGATCGTCTTCGTCCCCGGAGAGCAGGCCGACCCCCGGGACTGGCCGCAGCGGCTCGAGCACGACGCCCCCGGCTGGCGGGCGGTCGTGCCCGGGGACGGCGACGTCGCCGCGGCCCTGGCGACCGCGGACGCCGCGTTCGGCACCCTGACGCCGGAGCTGCTGGCCGCCGCCGACCGCCTGCGCTGGCTCCAGGCGCCGGCCGCGAACCCGCCGGAGGGCTACTTCTTCCCCGAGCTCGTCGAGCACCCGGTCCAGGTGACGAACTTCGCGGGGATCTACGACGACCACATCGGTACGCACGTGATGGCCTGCGTGCTCTCCCTGGCCCGCCGACTGGACGTCTACGCCGCCCAGCAGGCCCGGCACGAGTGGCGGCGCTCCGGTGGCGAGGCCGACGTCCTGCACCTGCCGGAGGCGACGGCGCTCGTCGTCGGCGTCGGCGGGATCGGCGCCCGCGTGGCCCAGCTGTGCGCCGCCTTCGGGATGCGCGTGCTGGGGGTGGACGCGCGCCGCACCCAGCCCCCGCCGGGGGTGGCGGAGCTGCGCGGCCCGGACGCGCTCGACGAGCTGCTGGGCCGGGCCGACGTCGTCGTCAACGCGCTCCCGCACACCCCGGCCACGGTCGGTCTCTTCGACGCCGCCCGCTTCGCCCGGATGAGGGCGGGCGGCCTCTACGTGACGATCGGGCGCGGGGCGACGACGTCGCTGGACGCGCTCGTGGCCGCGCTGGAGGGCGGCCACCTCGGTGGGGCGGCGCTGGACGTCGCCGAGGTCGAGCCGCTCCCGGCCGCGCACCCCCTGTGGGACGCGCCGCGCACCATCATCACGCCGCACGTGGCCGCCGTCGGCCCGCACCTGGACGAGCGCCGCTACGCGGTGCTGCTCGACGGCGCCCGCCGGTTCGCCGCCGGCGAGCCGCTGCACCGCGTCGTCGACAAGGCCGTGTGGTTCTGAGGCGCGGGCGCCGCCGACCGCGTCGTCAGCCCGCGCGCCGCCCCGCGCCGGGGGAGCGGGCGCGCAGGTAGTCGGCGACGACGTACTCCCCGAGGCGGTCGGGCGAGGGGGCGAAGACGCGGCCGCCGTTGCGGCGGGCCAGCGCGTCGGCGAACCGGCGCAGGCCCGGGTCCTCGCCGAGCAGGAACGTGTTGGCCGCGATCCTCGAGCGGGTGAGCGCGTCGACCTCGGCGAGGGTGCGGCGCAGCGTCTCGGGGCTGGTCGGCCAGTCGAACCACGCCTCGCCGTCGTCCTCGAGGTGCGCGGTCGGCTCGCCGTCGGTGACGACGAGCACCACCGGCGCCGAGGACGGGTGGCGGCCCACGTGACGGCGCGCCAGGGCCAGCGCGTGCGCGAGGTTGGTGCCCTGCAGGTGCGCTGGCTCGGCGGAGGTGAGCTCGGCGGTGCTCATCGTGCGGGCGTAGCGGTCGAACCCGATGATCTGCAGCGCGTCCTGCGGGTAGCGGGTGGCGATGAGGTGCGCCAGCGCCAGCGCCGTCCGCTTCATCGCCGACCACCGGCCCTCGGCGTACATCGACCACGACATGTCGACGCAGAGCGCGACCGCGGCGCCACCGCGCCGCTCGGTCTCGGTCACGGCGAAGTCCTCGGGGCCCAGGTGCACCCCGCCGGCCAGGTCGCCGGCCGCCGCGGTGCGCAGCACCGCCCGGGTGACGGTCGCCACGGCGTCCACCGGCTGCTCGTCGCCGAACTGCCACTGCCGCCAGGTGCCGGTGGGCTCGCCGGCCGTGCCGGCCGAGCGCTCGTCGTGGCTGCCGCGCCGCACCGAGCGCAGGTCGGCGAAGACGCGCGCGAGGGCGCTCTGCCCGAGCTGGCGCAGCGCCTTGGGCGTCAGCTCGAGGTCGCCGCTGCCGCTGCCGGAGACCCAGCCCTGCCGGCGCAGCTCGCGCTCCAGCTCGGCCAGGGCCCGCACCGAGGCGGCCGCGCCGGGGCCGAGCTGGCGCTCGACGGCCTCGACGTCGACGTCGTCGAGGGACGCCCCGGCGTGGTCCTGGGCGAGCGCGTCGTCGAGGTCGTCGAGGTCGCTGAGCTCGGCCAGCGCCCCGGTGGCCTCGTCGAGGCCGAGCGGCTCGGACCCGGTGAAGCGCTCGCGGGAGCGGCCTCCCACGAAGGTGCCGGGACGGAGGTCCTGCAGGTGGGACCCGAGGGCGGAGACCTCCGCCGCCAGGTCGGCGTCCTCCATCGCCTGCGCCACGAGCGCGGCCAGCTCCCGGCGCTGCTCCTTCGACAGCGAGCGCATGAGGCGCTGGGCGGCGGCGGCGCGCTGGGCGAGGAGGTCGATGAGCTCGTCCACGTCGGCGGGCTGCTCGGGGAAGGCGTCGCCGTGCTTCGCCATGAACTGCTCGAAGGCGCCGGTGACGTCCTCGCCGCGGGCGTGGGCGGCGAGGAGGGCGTTGAGGTCACCGAGCAGCTCCTTGGTCGCCGCGAGGTCCGCCGCGCCACCGCCCGGCTGGCCCTCGCCGCCGTCCTCGCCGCCCTGCTGGCTCCCGAGCCCGGGCAGCTGGGCCCGCAGCGCCTGCTCGCGCAGCTCGGCCAGCAGCTCCTCGTAGGCCTGCCGGGCCTGCGCGGAGGCCCAGTCGTAGTCGGCCAGCTCGCGCACCGCGGACGCCGTCCGCCGGGGGAGCGCGTCCAGCTGGGCCTCGCGCAGCCGGGCGTCGTCGTCGTCGCGCACCGACAGCTCGGCCCGCTCGGCGTCCAGCGCCTCGGCCAGGCGCTCGCGGGCCCGCTCCAGGGAGCCGGCCAGGTCGCCGGAGGCGCGCAGGGCCTCCTGGCGGCGGCGCACCTGCTCGCGCAGGGCGTCCAGGCCGCTGCGCTGGCGCCCCTGCTGGTCGGGGCCACCCCGGCGCAGCAGGTCGCGCAGCGCCTCGCGCACGCTGCGCCCCGCCATGACGTCCTCGCCGAGGGCGTCGACGGCGGCGCGCACGTCGTAGGGCGGGGCCAGCGGGTCCGCCCCGCCGGCCCAGGCGCCGTAGCGGTACCCGCGCACCCGCCGGTCGCGCCCGCCGCGCCCGCCCTCTGCCGCCATGCTCAGCCCCCGTAGACGGTGCGCTCGCCGCCGGTGGCGGCCACGGTGTCCTTGCCCAGGCGCCGGGTCAGGTGGAGGCCCTCCATCACGGTCTCCACGCCCGAGGCGGCCTGGGCGGCGCTGGGGGCCTCGCCGAAGCCCAGCCGGTCGAGCACCTTGGCCAGCCCCGCGACGGTGCCCACCTGGGCGAGCAGCTCGCGGGAGGGGACCAGCTCGCCGGTGGCCACCGTGGCGCCGTCGGCCACCAGCGCGGTGAAGCCCGACAGGTCGGCCCCGCCCAGGCGGGAGCGGAAGACCCCGGCGACGGCGGTGCGCAGCAGGTGCGCCAGGACGTCGTCCTCGCGGCCCTCCTCGCCCGCCTCGAACTCGACCTTGCCGCGCAGGGTGGTGACGACGGAGTCCAGGTCGCCGACCCGGGCGACCGGCTCGTCGCCGGTCAGGGCCGCCCGGCGCAGCGCGGCGGCGGCCACCGTCTCGGCGGCGGCGACGGCGAACCGCGCCGAGACCCCCGAGCGGGCGTCCACGGCCGGCGACTCGCGCACCTCCCGGGTGAAGCGGGCCACGGCCTCCATCAGGTGCTCGGGGACCTCGGCGACCAGGTCGGCCTCCTGGGCGACGAGGGCCACCTCGGTCTCCAGCGCCAGCGGGTAGTGGGTGCGCACCTCGGCGCCGAAGCGGTCCTTGAGCGGGGTGATGATCCGCCCGCGGTTCGTGTAGTCCTCGGGGTTGGCGCTGGCCACGACGAGCACGTCCAGCGGCAGGCGGAGGGTGTAGCCGCGCACCTGCACGTCGCGCTCCTCGAGCACGTTGAGCAGCGACACCTGGATCCGCTCCGCGAGGTCGGGCAGCTCGTTGACCGCGAAGATGCCGCGGTGCGTGCGCGGCACGAGGCCGTAGTGGATCGTCTCGGGGTCGCCCAGCGTGCGGCCCTGCGCGATCTTCACCGGGTCCACGTCGCCGATGAGGTCACCGACGCTGGTGTCGGGGGTGGCCAGCTTCTCGGCGTAGCGGTCGCTGCGGTGCCGCCAGGCCACCGGGAGGTCGTCCCCGAGCTCGGCGGCCCGGCGGCGCGACTCCGGGGTGATCGGCTCGTAGGGGTGCTCGCCGAGCTCGGAGCCGGCGATCACCGGCGTCCACTCGTCCAGGAGGCCGACGAGGGAGCGGATCAGGCGGGTCTTGCCCTGGCCGCGCTCACCGAGCAGGACGACGTCGTGGCCGGCGAGCAGCGCGCGCTCGAGCTCGGGCAGCACGGTGTCCTCGAAGCCGACGATGCCGGGGAAGCGGGGGCGCCCCTCGCGCATCGCGGAGAGCAGGTTCTCGCGCACCTCGGCCTTGACCGAGCGGGCGACGTGGCCGCTGGCGCGCAGGGCGCCCAGGGTCGCCGCGGAGGGGGGAGCGGACGGGGATGCGGAGCGCGGGGACGGCGTCACGGCTCGACGGTACGTCGCGAACCGGACATCCGGGGCGCCGGGTGCTCAGCCGTGCTCGCGGACGCCGAGCCGTGCTCAGCCGTGCTCGCGGACGCCGAGCCGCGCGTGGAGCCGGCGCAGCGGCGCGGGGGCCCACCAGTTCCGCTCGCCGAGCAGGGTCATGACGGCCGGCACGAGCAGCATCCGCACGAGGGTGGCGTCCACGGCGATCGCCACGGCCAGCGCGAGGCCGACCTGCTTGATCGCGAGCAGGTCGCCGGCGACGAACCCGGCGAAGACCAGCACGATGATCAGGGCCGCGGAGGTGATGATCCGCCCCGAGCGCTGCAGGCCGACGACCACCGCGGCGTCGGTGCGGGCGCCGCGCTCGCGGGCCTCGAGGATCCGGGCGAGGAGGAACACCTCGTAGTCCATCGCGAGGCCGAACCCGAAGGCGAGCACGAGGGGCGGGACGAACGTCTCGACGCCTCCGGTGGGCGTGAAGGACAGCGGCCCGGCCAGGTGTCCCTCCTGGAAGACCCACACGACCACGCCGAGGCTGGCGCCGAGGGACAGGACGTTGACGAGCAGGGCCTTGAGGGGCACCAGCAGCGCCCCGGTCATGAGGAACAGCAGGGCGAAGGTCGCCACGACGACGAGCGCCACGGCCCACGGCGCCCGGGAGGTCAGCTCGGCCGTGAAGTCGACGACGGCGGCCGCCTGCCCGGTCACCCAGGTGGGGAACTCCGGGCGCTGCTCGCGGAGGTCGGCGACGACGTCGCGGGCGCCGGCGCCGAGCGGGTCGCCGTCCACCCGCACCCCGAGGGAGACCAGGTCGCCCACCGCGGTGGGCGGGTCCACCGAGGCGACGCCGGGCAGCGCCGCCACCTCGGCGGCGTAGGCCTGCACCTGGGCGGGCGTGGCCTCGGCGACGACGGTGACCGCGGGCGAGGAGGCGGCCGGGAAGCGCTCGGCGAGGTCGGTGAAGAACTCCCGCGAGGGGTTGCCCACGGGGAGCAGCTGGACGCCGTCCGAGCGCAGCTGCATCGAGAGCACGGGGCTGGCCGCCACGAGCAGCACCGCGCTGACGCCGACCAGCACCGCCCACGGCCGGCGCTGCACGCGCCGCGCGAGGGCCGAGAACCGGCCCTCCTCGGGCGCCACGTCGCCGGTGCGCCGCGCGAGGACCCTCAGTCCCGGCACGCGCGTGGCCAGGCCGGGGCGCGCCAGCGCGGCGCCGCCCAGCGCCAGCAGCGCCGGCACGAGGGTGAGGGCGACCAGGAGCGCCAGGACGACGACGGAGAAGGACGCCAGGCCCATCGAGCGCAGGATGTCGGCGCGGAAGACGAGGAGCCCGCACAGGCTGACGGCGATGGTCACGGCGGAGAAGACCACCGTGCGCCCGGCGGCGGCGAGGGTCGCCTCCAGGGCCCGGGTGCGCACCGCGCGCTCCGTCGCCGGCTGCCCCGCCGCGCCGAGGGCGCGCAGCTCCTCGCGGTAGCGCGAGACGACGAGCAGGCCGTAGTCGATGCACAGGCCGAGCCCCAGCACGGTGACGACGTTGACCACCGAGGCGTCGAGGTCGATGAGGTGCGAGAAGCCGAGCAGGGCGGCCAGGCCCCCGCCGATGGTCACCAGCGCGCCGACGACCGGGACCCCGGCGGCCAGGAAGCCGCCGAAGACGACCACCATCACGAGCAGGCTCAGCGGCAGCGCGACCGCCTCGCCGGTGCGCAGGTCCTCCTGCACCTGGGCGTTGACGTCGTCGACCAGCCCCTCGACGCTGCCGACCCTGCCGCTGGCGCCGGGGGCGGCCTCGGCCACGTCGGCGGCGAGGGCCTCGAGGCGGACGCCGACCGCCGCGGCCGCGGCCTCGCCCGACGCCTCGGACAGAGCGGGGTCCAGGGCCACCGTGACCAGGGCGGAGGTGCCGTCGCTGCTCGTCAGGGCCCCGGCGGCGGGACCGGCCGCGGCCAGCGGCGCGGCGACCTCCACCACGCCGTCGAGGGCGGCGAGGTCCGCGGCGCCGGCACCGAGGACCGCCTGCACTCCCGGCCCGGCGGCGCCCGCGGGGCCCAGCCCGTCGAGCTGCAGGAGCACCGACCTGCCGCTCGGGTCGCGCTCCTCGAGCAGGTCGGAGCCGTCCTGCGCCTCGCCCGGCACCGAGGAGGCGCCGCTGCCCAGGCGCTCGAACAGGCCCTCGTTGCCGAAGGCGCCCAGGGCCGCGCCGGCGCCGGCGGCCACGAGGAGCGCCCAGGCGACGACGACGGCCAGGGGGTGCGTGCCGACCCAGCGGCCGGTGCGGGAGAGCACCGCGGGAGCGTGCCACAGTGAGGCGCATGGCAGAGCGGTCCGCCGGCGCGGCGCAGCAGAACACGACCTTCCCCAGCAACGGGCACGAGGCGCACGGCTACCTCGAGCTGCCCCCGGGCGGCACCGGCCCGGGCGTCGTGGTGATCCAGGAGTGGTGGGGGCTGACCACCCACGTCGCCGACCTCGTGCGGCGCCTGGCCGCCGAGGGCTTCGTCGCCCTGGCACCGGACCTCTACGGCGGCGCGACGACCCACGACGGCGCCGAGGCGATGGCGATGATGCGGGAGATGCCCGTCGACCGGGCCGGGCGCGACCTCGCCGGCGCGGTGGACCACCTGCTCTCCCTGGACGCCGTGACCTCCTCCACCGTCGGGGTCATCGGCTTCTGCATGGGCGGGTCGTTCGTGCTCACCCTCGCGGCCCAGCAGGGCGAGCGGGTCAGCGCCGCGGTGCCCTTCTACGGCGTGCCCGACCCGAGCACGACCGACTACTCCGGGCTGCGGGCGGCCGTGCAGGGCCACTACGCCGAGCTCGACCGCAGCGTCCCCCGCGAGGCCGTCGTGGCGACGGCCACCGCGATCGCGGTGCAGTCCGGTGTCGTGCCGGAGGTCCACTGGTACCCGGCGCAGCACGCCTTCGTCAACGACGAGCGGGAGAGCTACGACGAGGCCTCGGCGCAGCTGGCCTGGGCCCGGGCGACGGACTTCCTGCGCACGCACGTGCGCTGAGCCCGCTGAGGGCGGTGGCGCCGGCTCACGACCAGCTGGTCGTGGCGGCCGAGTGGGCCGGCGCCTCCACCAGGCCGTGCGCGACGGCGTGCACCACGGCCTCCAGGCGCGAGCCGACCCCGAGCTTGGTCAGCACCGCCTGGACGTGCGTGCGCACCGTGGCCGGGCCGATCCCCATCGCCTCGGCCATCTGGGTCGTCGTCGCGCCCTGCACCAGCCGGGCGAGCACCTCGCGCTCGCGCGGGGTCAGCAGGCTGGCGCTCAGGTGGGCCAGGTCGGTCGCCGGTGACGGGGGGCGCAGCGCCTCGCGCAGCAGGTGCGGCGCGCAGTAGAAGCCTCCGGCGGCGACCTCGGAGACCGCCCTCAGCACCTCGGCCAGGGGCTGGTCCTTGGTCGCCACGCCCTCGGCGCCGGCGTCCACCGCCTGGCCGACGAGGCGCCGGTCGGCGGTGGCGGTGAGCAGGAGCACGCGCACCTCGGGGTGCGCCGCGACGAGGGAGCGGGTCGCCGACAGCCCGTCCCGGTCGCCGGAGAACCCCAGGTCCATCACCACGAGGTCGAACGCCTCCACCGCCGCCCGCGCCACGGCCTCGCGCACGCTGGTGGTCGAGGTGACGGAGTGCCCGCCGCCGCGCAGCACCACCGCGAGGGCCTCGGCGAAGACGACGTGGTCGTCGCAGACCAGGATGCGGGCCATCAGCCCTGCCGGGGGAGCGCCGGCGCGCAGGGCAGGGTGACGGCGGCGCACGCCCCGCCCAGGGAAGAGCGGCCCAGGGTCAGCCAGCCGCCGACCGGCAGCACCAGGGCGCGCACGACGTCCAGGCCGGCGCCCCCGGGGCGCGCGAAGCCGCCCGGCCCGGGGCCGGGGCCGTCGTCGTGCACCTCCAGGCGCGCTCCGGCCGGCTCCTCGCCGTCCGCCCCGGCCGGCACGTGGGGGTGCGCGCGGACCCGCAGGAGCACCTCGCCGCGGGGGCCGGCGGCCGCCAGGGCGTTGTCGAGGAGGTTGTGCACCACCCGGGAGGCGGTGGTGGGGTCCACCGGCACCCACAGCGCCTGCTCCGCGTCCACGGCG
>NZ_JBZYWI010000118.1:0-9717 GCF_058932755.1 Quadrisphaera sp. DVD1 | reverse complement strand
TACCTGCCGGTGCTGCGCCGCGCCCTGCGCCACCCGGCGCTCACCCTGCTCGCGGCGGTGCTCGTGCTGGTCGGCACGGGCGGCCTGGCGACCCAGCTGAAGACCGACTTCCTCGGCAGCAGCGGCCAGAACACCCTGACCATCACCCAGGAGCTGCCGCCGGGCACCGACCTGGCCACCACCGACGCCGCCGCGCGGCGCGTGGAGGCGCTGCTCGACGAGGTCCCCGAGGTGGAGACCTCCCAGCTGACCATCGGCAGCGGCGACGCCGCCACGGCCGCCTTCGCCGGCGCCGGAGCGGCGAGCACCGCGACGTTCTCGGTGACCCTGGGCCTGGAGGACGACGCCACCGCGGTCCAGGAGCGGCTGCGCGCCGAGGTCGAGGACCTCGCCGGCCAGGACGGCGCCGGGCTGGGCACCATCACCGTCTCCGCCGGCGCCGCGGGCTTCGGCTCCAGCGGCGTCGCGGTCTCCGTCACGGCCGCCGACGAGCAGGTGCTGCAGGAGGCGACCGCCGCCGTCCGCGATCTCGTCGAGGACACCGCCGGCACGCAGGACGTCACCGACGACCTGGCCGCGGCCCTCCCCACCCTGCAGGTGGTGGTCGACCGCGAGGCCGCCGCGGCGGCGGGCCTGAGCGAGGCCGCGGTCGGCCAGGCCGTGGCCGCGCGCGTCCAGGGCTCGACCGTGGGGCGGGTGCAGACCACCACCGGCCCCAGCGACGTCGTGCTGAGGCTCGGCGCCGCACCGGCCGACGCCGAGGCGCTGCGCGTCCTGCCGCTCGTGGGCGCCCGCGGCGCCGTGCCGCTCGGGGCGGTGGCCAGCGTCGAGGAGGTCGCCCAGCCGACGTCCATCACCCGCACCGACGGCCAGCGCAGCGCGACCGTCTCGGCGGCGCTCGGGGACACCGACCTGGGCACCGTGACCGCCGACCTGACCGCGGGCCTGGCCGACCTCGACCTGCCCGCCGGCGCCGAGGCCACCATCGGCGGCGTCAGCGCCGACCAGGAGGAGGCCTTCGGCCAGCTCGGCCTCGCCCTGCTGGCGGCCATCGCCATCGTCTACGTGATCATGGTGGCCACCTTCAAGAGCCTCGTGCAGCCGCTCGTGCTGCTCGTCTCGGTGCCGTTCGCGGCCACCGGCGCCCTGGCGGCGCTCGTCGTCACCGGCACCCCGCTGGGCCTCGCGGCGCTCATCGGGGCGCTGATGCTCGTCGGCGTCGTCGTCACCAACGCCATCGTGCTCATCGACCTGGTGAACCAGCACCGGCGCGCCGGAGAGGACCTCGTGCCGGCCGTCGTCGAGGGCGCACGCCACCGCCTGCGGCCGATCCTCATGACGGCGCTGGCCACGATGCTCGCCCTCACCCCGATGGCGCTGGGCCTGACCGGCGGCGGCGCGTTCATCTCGCAGCCGCTCGCCCTCGTCGTGATCGGCGGCCTGTTCAGCTCCACGCTGCTGACGCTGGTGCTCGTGCCGGTCCTCTACCTGCTCGTCGAGCGGGCCGCCGCCCGCCTGCACCGGACCCCGCACCCGGAGCGCGCGGCGGCCCCTGGGCCCGAGCACGCGCCGGAGTCCTTCGAGGAGCCCGCCGCGCGATGATGGAGGGGTGACCGACCCCCGCGCTCCCCGCGTGGTGGCCCGCCACAAGCGGGCCGCGCACGACTACGAGCTGAGCGACACCTACGAGGCCGGGATCGTCCTGACCGGCACCGAGGTGAAGTCGCTGCGCGAGGGGCGCGCGTCGCTGACCGACGGCTGGGTCGGGCTCGAGGGCGGGGAGGCGTGGCTGCACGGCGTCCACATCCCCGAGTACGCCCAGGGCACCTGGACCAACCACTCCGCGCGCCGCCCCCGCAAGCTGCTGCTGCGGGCGGCCCAGCTGGAGCGGATCGAGCACCGCCTGCACGAGGGCGGCTGGACGATGGTGCCGCTCTCGCTGTACTTCTCCGGCCCCTGGGCCAAGGTCGAGGTGGCCGTGGCGCGGGGCAAGCGCGTGCACGACAAGCGCCAGGCGCTGCGCGAGCGCCAGGACGCCCGCGACGCCGACCGCGTCATCGCCGCCCACCGCCGCCGGCACGCCCGGTGAGCGGCGGGGCGGAGGCGGTCGCGCGCCGGGCGCGGGTCGAGGACGCCGGGGCGCTGGTGCGCCTGCGGGCGCTGATGTTCCAGGGCATGGGCGTCGACCCGGGCCCGCCCGACGCGCCCTGGCGCGCGGCCGCCCTGGCCTGGTTCGCCCAGCGGCTGGCCGACCGGAGCGCCTTCGCGGCCTTCGTCGTCGAGGAGCCCGGCGCCGGCGTGGTCAGCTGCGCGGTCGGCGTGGTCGAGGTGCACGCGCCCGGCCCCGGCAGCCCGAGCGGAGCGCACGGCCGCCTGTCCAGCGTGAGCACCGAGCCGCGGTCCCGGGGCCGCGGCCACGCCCGCGCCTGCGTGACCGCGCTGCTGGGCTGGTTCGACGAGGCGACCGACGTCGCGGTCGTGGACCTCTTCGCCACCCCCGACGGCGCGGAGCTCTACCGCTCCCTCGGGTTCGACGCGCCCCGCCACCCGGCGCTGCAGCGCCGGGTCTGACCGGGTGCGTCCCTCGCTCGGAGCCGGTCGAGGCCGACGGCGAGCAGGAGCAGCGGAACGGCGAGGTAGGCCACGAGGCCCGCGGCGCGCTTCGCTGCGGTGGCGGCCCCGCCGAGGTGTGCGGGCAGGTCCCCGACGGCGGGCCACGTCGACAGGATGTTCCAGACGGCCGCGTTCTCGCCGTAGTCGAGCACGGTCATCGCGACCGCGGGGACCAGCAGGAGGCGCCACCTCCGGCCGGGCAGGCGCCGGACCAGCAGGGCCGAGAGGAGCAGCAGGGCCAGGCCGCAGAGCAGCGGGTGCACGAGGTCGAGCAGCTCCAGCCGGAGGTAGGCCGCGCGTCCCTCGGTGCCGCAGGCCGCGACCAGGTCGCGCGCATCCGCGGCGGTCCACCGGCCGCGCACGTCCAGGGCGCTCCGCCCGCGGCAGGCCCGGGAGACCGCGCCGGTCAGGCCGGGCCAGCCGAACATGGCCAGTGCGCTGGCCCCGAAGAGGACCCAGACAGCTACGACCACCCTGCCACGGCTCATCGCACGCCACGCCTCCACCACGACCTCCAGTGATACGATCTCGCACTACTTGCTCGTGGGGGAGATAGTGCGAGATCGCATCAGTTCTGTCAAGCGCGACGACCCGTCGAACGTGCTCTTCGACACCTGGCTCACGGCCCGCGCCGCCATCGCGCTGCTGGACAGCGCACTGGCCGGCAGTGGTCTGGACGCCGAGGACTTCGCCGTCTACTCCGTGCTGCGCCAGGCCGGCGAGATCACCCCCGGCGAGCTCGCCCGGTGGATGTCCGCCCCGGCGACGACGGTCTCCAGCCACGTCAAGCGGCTGGTCGCGCGCGGGCACGTCCGGCAGGTCCCGCACCCGGAGGACCGCCGGTCGTACCGCATCACGCTCACCGACGCGGGCCGGCACGCCCACGCCACGGCGGGCCAGCACTTCCAGTCCGCCCTGGCCGCTGTCGAGGCCGCCCTCCCCCGGCCCGCCGGCGACGTGCAGGAGGCGCTGCAGGACCTGCGCGCCGCGATCGGCGCGGCCGCCCAGCGGGCGTGACACCCACGGAGGGCGGGTGCCGAGGGGTGGTCGCGGCGCAGGCCGCCCGTCGCTCCAGCCGGCCCTGCGCACTTCGACGCCGGGTGGGCGCCGGCCGGTCCGCGATGACCGGGAGATCATCTATGGTGAGGCTGTCCTAACTTCGGCGCCGCCTCCGCGCCCCGTCCCTGGAGCTCCCATGCCCCGTGCGTCCGTCCGGACCACCCTCGCCACCGCTGTCGTCGCCGCGCTCGCCCTGGCCGGCTGCGGCTCCTCCGACACCAGCGGAGAGCCTGCCGCCACCGGCTCGTCCGCGGCCCTCGACGGCGCGTTCCCCGTGACGATCGAGCACGCGCTCGGCACCACGACGATCGAGGAGGAACCGGTCGACGTCGTCACGTGGGGCTTCGGCAGCACCGACGCCGCCCTCGCGCTGGGCGTCGTCCCCGTCGCCATGCCCTTCCAGGAGTACGCCGGCGACGAGCAGGGCGTGCTGCCGTGGATCGCCGAGGCGCTCGACGGGCTCGGCGCGCAGACCCCGACCGTCCTGCCGAACACGCAGGAGGTGCCCTTCGAGGCGATCGCCGCGGCCGACCCGGACGTCATCCTCGCCAACTACTCGGGCCTGACCGCCGAGGAGTACGCGCTGCTCACCGAGATCGCCCCGACCGTCGCCTACCCGGACCAGCCGTGGGCGACGCCGTGGCGCGACGTCGTGACCACCGTCGGGCAGGCCCTGGGGAAGGCGGAGGAGGCCCAGGCCCTCGTCGACGAGACCGACGCCACGATCGCCGAGGCCGCCGCGGCGCACCCGGAGCTGGCCGGGAAGAGCGTCGCCGCGGTGTGGGACACCGCCGGGACCTTCTACGTGTACGAGGAGGCCGACCCGCGGGTGGAGTTCCTCACCGACCTGGGCCTGGAGGTGGCGCCCAGCGTGAACGAGCTGTCGACCGGGGAGTCGACCTTCTTCTACACGCTCAGCTACGAGCAGCTCGACGAGCTGAGCAGCGACGTGCTGCTGCTCTACAGCACCACCCAGGAGGAGGCCGACGCGTTCCTCTCGGCGCCGTACGCCCAGGCCATGCCGCAGGTGCGCGACGGGCGCGTCGCCTCGGTGGTCGGCGCACAGCTGATCAGCGCCGTCTCCCCGCCGACCGTGCTCTCGCTGACCTGGGGGCTGGACGACTACCTCGAGGCGCTGTCGGCCGCCGTCGCCTGAGCCGCCGCTGGTGCGCCGGCCGCCTCGGGCAGCGGGCGCACCAGCGCGGAGCGGCCCTCGCGCCAGGCCGCGAGGAGGTGCTGGGACAGCCGCTCGTCGAGCGCCGTGGCGGCCTGCATCCCGAAGACCACGTCCGCGGCCATGGCCGGGTCGGCGGCCACCAGCGGCGCGATGATCCCGTGCCGCACCACCTGCTCGTGGACGGCGTCCGCCTCGACGTGCTCGGCGTAGAAGCCCTCCGTGGCGGGGCCGGCCTGCAGGCGCTGGGCGGCGCGCACGAGCCGCTCGGAGCCGGGCGAGGAGGTGAGCTCGACGACGGCGAACTGGCCCACCAGCGCCCCCCGCAGGGCGCGGTGGAGCCCGCACAGCGACATGAGGTTGACCTCCGCGAGCACCGCGGCCGGCGCGGCGTCGAGGTAGGCGCCGTAGGCGTCGCTCAGCCCCAGCTCGAGCATCATGTCGGCGAAGAGGCGCGCGTGCATGCGCTCCCCGCGCCCGGCCCCGTACTCGTCGTGCTCCACGGACACGAGCGCGGCCTTGGCCTCGCCCTCCAGCCGGGGGATGACCCAGGCCTGCGGGTCGGCCTCCTTGAGGTGGTAGAGCGAGCGCATCGCGATGTACTCGCGCAGCTGCCACGACTCGCCCCGCTTGCGCAGGTGCGCCGAGACGCCCTCGGCGTCCACGTGCTCGACGAGCAGGGCCTCGATCTCGCCGGCGAGGTCGTCCCCGCCGGCCACCGCCGCGCGCAGGGCCGCGAGGAAGACGCGTTCCATCCGCTGGCGCAGGGCGAGCAGCGCCGGGTCCCACTCGAGGTCGTCCGGCACCCCGGCGAAGCCGCGGTAGTGGAGCTCGTAGCAGGTGTACAGGGCGAGCTGGAGGTCCTCGCCCAGCGCGTCGGCGCCCTCGACGTCGACCGCGGGCACCGGCGCGCCGGCCAGCGCGGCCAGGACCGCCTGCGACAGCGGCCCGCGGGCCTGCGGCAGCGGCGGCGCCGCGGGCGGTGCCGCAGCGGGCTGGGTGCTGGTGGTCATGGGGCCTCCTCGCCGGAGCCGCCGGTGCCGCGGACGCGCCGCCGGTGGCTGGTGTCGCAGAACGGGTAGCGCTTGCTGTTGCCGCACACGCACAGGGCCGTCACCGGCCGCTCGGACAGCGCGCGGCGACCGTCGGGCAGGACGACCTCGACCGGGCCCTCGACGAGCACCGGGCCGTCGGCCGTGACGACGACGCGGTGCGGCATCGCCTCAGGCGGCACAGCAGTCCTCGTCCTCGTCCCGCACGGCGCCCGCGGCCTCCGCGGTCTGCGGCAGGCGCGCCTCGATGACGACGAGCTCCTCGAGGGCCTGGCCCGGGGCGATGCGGCCCTGGGCCTCCAGCAGCGGGGCGCGGCGGCGCATCACCGGGCCGAACGGCACGTGCGAGCGGGCGACGACGGCGGCCTGCAGGCCAGCGTCGACGAGCATCGAGACCGTGAGGTCGGGGTCGGCGACCTCGGACTGGGTGAGCACGACCGAGCCGCCGGGCGCGAGCACGTCGCGCACCCCGGCGCAGATCCGGTCCAGCAGCGCGCGGCCGTCGGTGCCGGCGTCCCAGCTGCGGGCGATCCGGTGGCGCGGCAGCACGTCGTCCGCGGCCGGCACGTAGGGCGGGTTGGCGAGGACGACGTCGAAGCGCTGCCCGGACACCGGCGCGAAGAGGTCGCCCTGCACGACCCTCACCCGCTGGCGGTTGAGCAGCGCGTTGGCGCGGGCGGTCAGCACCGAGCGGGCCGAGAGGTCCACGGCCGTCACGGAGGCCGCGCCGGCCGCGGCGGCGGCGATGGCGATCGCGCCGCCCCCGGTGCACACGTCGAGCACGCGGCGGCCCGCGACCAGCCCGTGGCCCTCCACGACGTCGACGAGCAGGTGGGTGTCTCCCTGGGCGGGGTAGGTCCCGGGCAGGCGCAGCAGCATCACAGGGGCATCCTCTCCGGAGGTCGGCGCGCACGCGCGCCCACCCCGTCGACCTGCGCCCGCGCTCCCCCGCTGGCCCCCCGCGTGGGCTAGCGTCCGAGCCAGAGCGCCGCCGTCCCCCCGACGCCGGCCGGGCCGGAGGAGGAGCGCGTGCTGCTGAGCCCCCACGAGCAGGAGCGGCTGATGCTCTCCTACGCCGCCGACCTGGCGCGCCGGCGCCGCGAGCGGGGGCTGCGCCTGAACCACCCGGAGTCCGTCGCCGTGATCGCCTCCCACCTGCTCGAGGGGGCCCGCGACGGGCGCACCGTGGCCGAGCTCATGGCGTCGGGGCGCGAGGTGCTGACCCGCCAGGACGTCATGGACGGCGTCCCGGAGATGCTGGAGGACGTGCAGGTGGAGGCCACCTTCCCCGACGGGACCAAGCTCGTCACCGTCCACCACCCGATCCCGTGAGCGGGCCCGTGGACCAGCCCGTGGACCAGCCCGCAGCCCGCGGCGTCGTGCCCGGCGAGCTGCTGCTGGCCGCCGAGCCGGTGACCACCGCCGCCGGCGCCGAGCGCACCCGGCTGCGCGTGGTCAACACCGGCGACCGCCCCGTGCAGGTGGGCTCGCACTTCCACTTCGCGCAGGCGAACCCGGCGCTGTCCTTCGACCGCACCGCCGCGCACGGGCAGCGCCTGGACGTCGCGGCCGGCACCGCGGTCCGCTTCGAGCCGGGCATCGCCCGCGAGGTCGACCTCGTGCCGATCGGCGGGGGCCGCGTCGTGCCCGGCCTCACCGTGCCCGCGCCCGGGCGCCTCGACGGGCTGGCCACCGGCGCCGCGCAGCCCGAGCCGGGCCAGCTGGGTGGCCGGGAGGCGCCCGCGTCCGGGAGGACGCACGCCGACGAGGACGCCGACCAGGACGCCGACCCGCCGCCCGCCGCACCGGGCGGCTTCGGGCGCGGCGACGAGGGGAACGAGGACTGACCGTGGAGCTCTCCCGCGAGCGCTACGCCGCGCTGTTCGGCCCGACCGTCGGCGACCGCATCCGCCTGGCCGACACCGACCTGCTCATCGAGGTCACCGCCGACCTGAGCGGGGGGCCGGGCCGCTCCGGCGACGAGGCCGTCTTCGGCGGCGGCAAGGTCATCCGCGAGTCGATGGGCCAGGCCCGCGCGACCCGCGCCGAGGGCACCCCCGACACGGTGATCACCGGAGCGGTCGTGCTCGACCACTGGGGCGTCGTCAAGGCCGACGTCGGCATCCGCGACGGCCGGGTCGTGGCCCTGGGCAAGGCCGGCAACCCCGAGACGATGGACGGCGTCCACCCCGACCTCGTGATCGGGCCGTCGACCGAGGTGATCGCGGGCAACGGGCGGATCCTCACCGCGGGCGCGATCGACTGCCACGTCCACTTCATCTGCCCGCAGATCGTGCCCGAGGCCCTCGGCGGCGGGATCACCACGCTCGTCGGCGGGGGCACCGGCCCCGCCGAGGGTTCCAAGGCCACCACGGTCACGCCCGGCTCCTGGCACCTGGCCCGGATGCTCGAGGCGATGGACGGCCTGCCGGTCAACGTCGCGCTGCTCGGCAAGGGCAACACCGTCTCGGCGGCGGCGCTGGAGGAGCAGCTGCGCGCGGGCGCCTCCGGCCTGAAGCTGCACGAGGACTGGGGCTCGACCCCCGCGGTGATCGACGCCGCGCTGCGCGCCGCCGACGCCTACGGCGTCCAGGTGGCCCTGCACTCCGACACCCTCAACGAGGCGGGGTTCGTCGAGGACACCCTCTCGGCGATCGCGGGGCGGGGCATCCACGCGTACCACACCGAGGGCGCCGGGGGCGGTCACGCGCCGGACATCATCACCGTCGCCGGCCAGCCGCACGTGCTGCCCAGCTCGACCAACCCCACGCGCCCGCACACGGTGAACACCATCGACGAGCACCTCGACATGCTCATGGTCTGCCACCACCTCAACCCCTCGATCCCCGAGGACCTGGCCTTCGCCGAGAGCCGGATCCGGCCCTCGACGATCGCCGCGGAGGACGTGCTCCACGACCTCGGCGCGATCTCGATGATCGGCTCGGACAGCCAGGCGATGGGCCGGATCGGCGAGGTGGTGCTGCGCACCTGGCAGACCGCCCACGCCATGAAGCGGCGCCGCGGGGCGCTGGCGGGCGACCCCTCCGGTCCGGGCGGCAACGACAACCTGCGCGCCCGCCGGTACGTGGCCAAGTACACGATCGCCCCGGCGATCGCCCACGGGCTCGACGACGAGGTCGGCTCGGTCGAGCCCGGCAAGCTCGCCGACCTCGTGCTCTGGGAGCCGAAGTTCTTCGGCGTGCGCCCGCACGCCGTGCTCAAGGGCGGGATGATCGCCTGGGCGGCCATGGGCGACGCCAACGCCTCCATCCCCACCCCCCAGCCGGTGCTCCCGCGCCCGATGTTCGGCGCCTCCCCCGTGGTGGCGGCCGCGACGTCGGTGCACTTCGTGGCGCCGCTGGCGATCGAGGACGGCCTCGCCGACCGGCTCGCGGTGAACCGGCGCCTCGCCCCGGTCAAGGACGTGCGGCGACTGACCAAGGCGGACATGCCCAACAACGACGCCCTGCCGCGGATCGAGGTCGACCCCGACACCTTCACCGTCCGGATCGACGGCGAGGTCGTCGAGGAGGCTCCCGCCACCGAGCTGCCGATGGCGCAGCGGTACTTCCTCTTCTGAGCGGTCGATGTCCCTCGCCGCGCTGCTCGCCCTCGCCGACTCCCGCCTGCCCGCGGGCGGGCACGCCCACTCCGCCGGCGCCGAGCAGGCGGTGAAGGACGGGTACGTCCGCGACGAGGCGTCCCTGGCCACGCTGCTGCGCCGCCGCCTGCTCACCACCGGCACCGTGGCGGCCCACCTGGCCGCCGCCGCCTGCGCGGCGGCGGCCCCCCTCCGCCCCTCCGCCCACCCCTCCGTGG
>NZ_JBZYWI010000117.1:0-9789 GCF_058932755.1 Quadrisphaera sp. DVD1 | reverse complement strand
TGAGCAGGCCGGTCTCGGGGTCGCGGTCGGCCACGGCGTAGGCGGCGGCCGCGGCGGCGGACCGCTCTGCGGCGAGGCGCTCCTTGGCCAGCAGGGTGCTCAGCTGCCGGGCCAGGAGCTCCACGAGCGGCAGCTCCGCGGCCAGCCGGGCGGGCTGCTCGTTGACCGACATCGCGCAGAGGGTGCCGAACAGGGCGCCGTCCTCGTCGACCAGCGGGACGCCGACGTAGGCGCCGATGCGGTAGCGCTCGCCGACGCCGGCGGAGGTGTAGGCGGGCTCGAAGCGCACGCGCGGGGCGACCCGCGGCGCTCCGGCCACCATCCGGGCGCAGAAGGACTCCGCCCACGGCAGCACCGCGCCGGCCGGGATGGGGAACCCCGCCGAGCGCGCCACCAGCACCTCCTGGTGCGGCCCGTTCACCTGCGTCACCGCCCACAGGTCCATCCCCAGGCGGTCCTGGAGCAGCTCCAGGACGGCGTCCGCGGCCTCGGCGAAGCCGCTCCACGGGGCGGCCGCCGCGAGCGCGGCCGTGGGGCCCGTCAGCAGCGGTGAGGCGGAGGAGCCGTGGGGCGCAGCGGAGTCCGCGGAGGGGCTGTCCCCGCCGAGCGGCGAGGGCTGGTCGACCGTCATGGCTCACGTCCTCGTGGTCAGGTCTGCCGTGACTGTACGTCGCCCCTGGGCTCCCGTCAGCACCTCCGAGCCGTTCTTCACCCCTTCGTCGGCGCGTCGTCACGTGCAGGCAGGGCCCCTGCGCCGCCGGGGAGGCGGGGCAGGGGCCCTGGACGTGCGCGGAGGGTCAGACCCGGGCGTCCGCCGGGACGTCGGCCGCGGCGCGCCGGCCGGTGGTGGCCTCCGCGGACGCGGGGTCCTGCTCGCCGGTGGCGGCCGGGGTGACGTCGACCGTGGTGCGCAGCGGCACCTCGCGGATGAGCAGCACGGTCACCAGGGTGACCAGGGCCACGACCGCGGCGATGAGGAAGATCCGCCCGGTGGCGTCGCCGTAGGCGATCTGGATGACCTCGCGGACCGGGGCCGGCAGGGCGGCGATGTCGAGGCTGCCGCCGCCGGAGCCGGAGGTCACGCCCAGGTCGGCCAGGCCCTCGCTGGAGAGGGTGGCGACCCGCCCGGCCAGCACCGAGCCCAGCACCGAGACGCCGATCGCGCCGCCGAAGGTGCGGAAGAAGGCGATGGAGCTGCTGGCCGCGCCGATGTCCTGCAGCCGGACGGTGTTCTGCACCGCCAGGACGAGGTTCTGCATGAGCATGCCCGTGCCGAGGCCGACGAACGCGATGGCCAGGCAGACGAAGGAGAGCGGCGTCTCGTGGTCGATCGTGGCGAGCAGCCCGAGGCCGAGGATCATCAGCACGGAGCCGGCCACCAGGAAGCGCTTCCAGCGGCCGAAGCGGGTGATCAGCTGGCCGGAGACCATCGTCCCGACGAGGGAGCCGAAGACCTGCGGCAGGGAGAGCAGGCCGGCCTCGGTGGGGGTGTGGCCGCGGGCGGTCTGGAAGTACTGGCCCAGGAAGGTGCTGGAGCCGAAGAGCGCGACGCCGACGGCGATCGAGCCGATGATCGCCAGGGCGGTGGTGCGCTCGGTGACGATCTTGAGCGGGATGATCGGCTCGGAGGCGCGGCTCTCGACGACGACCGTCAGCACCAGGGCGAGGACGCCGCCGCCGACCAGGGCGGCGGTCTGCCAGGACATCCACGCGAAGTAGGCGTCCTTGCCGGCGAAGGAGACCCAGACCAGCAGCAGGCTGACGCCGGTGGTGAGCAGCAGGGCGCCCAGCCAGTCGATCGAGACGTCCTCGCGGCGGACCGAGGTGACGTGGAGCTTGGCCTGCAGGATCACCAGGGAGGCCAGGGCCAGCGGCACGCAGACGTAGAAGGTCCAGCGCCAGCCGAGCCAGGAGGTGTCGACGATGACGCCGCCGATCAGCGGGCCACCGGACATCGCGACGGCCATGACGGCGCCCATGTAGCCGGAGTACCGGCCGCGCTCGCGCGGCGGGATGATCGAGCCGATGATCGCCACGACGAGGGCCATCAGGCCGCCCATGCCGATGCCCTGGATGACGCGGGCGCCGATGAGGAAGGGCACGTTCGGCGACAGGCCCGCCGCGGCGGAGCCGATCACGAAGGTGATGATCGACAGCTGGACGAGGACCTTCTTGTCGTAGAGGTCGGCCAGCTTGCCCCAGATCGGGGTGGAGGCGGCGTTCGCCAGCAGCGCGGCGGTGATGACCCAGGCGTACTGGGTCTGGGTGCCGCCCAGGTCGCCGATGATCTGCGGCAGGGCGTTGGCCACGATCGTCGTGCTCAGCAGCGCGGTGAACAGCGCGGCGAGCAGGCCCGTGAGGGCCTCCATGATCTGGCGGTGGTCCATCGCCGCGCGGGGCGGCGCGGCCGTGGTGGGTGCGGTGCTCACTGGGGGACGACCTCGGGGGAGTGGGGAGCGGAGCGGGGAGTGGGTGCGGGGCTCCGTTGCCCCGGGGCGGTGCTGGTGGTGCTGAACGTGGCGACCAGGTGCTCGAGGCGCGCCAGCGCGTCGCGCGCCTCGCCCTCGTCCCAGTCGTCGAGCAGGCTCGCGAGCAGGCCCGACCGGCGGTCGGAGGCCTCCTGGAGCGTGGCGGCACCGGTGTCCGAGACCGAGATGAGGGCGGCGCGGCCGTCCTCGGGGTCCGGTCGCCGGGCGACGAGGCCGGAGCTGACGAGCTCGGTGATCTGCCGGCTGAGCGCCGACGGACCGACGCCGAGCGCGGCGGTGAGCTCGTTCTGGCGGCACTCCCCGCGCTGGGAGAGCAGGTGCAGGACGCCCTGCTGCGCGGGGGAGAGGGTGAGCGCGTGGTGGCTGCTGATCGCCTTGACCAGGCGGCTCAGCGTGGCGATCTCCTCGACGAGGGCGCGCGCGGTGTCCTGCCGGATCGCCATGCTCGCCTCCCGAGGACGGATAGTTGATGTGCTTGAGCAACTGTAATCCTGTTCGTTGCCTCATGCAACATGTTCGCCCCCGTGCGTGTTCCCGGTCGCCGCGGCGGGGCGCGACTAGCGCTGCAGGGGCGGCAGGACGCTCTCCTCGTGGTCGAGCTCGCGCTCGAGCACGCGCAGGTCGGCGTCCGGCAGGCGCCCGGCGTCGCGCCAGGCCAGCAGCTCCTCGCGCTCGGCGGCGATCATCTCCCGGCGCACGCGCACGGCCGCCACGTAGCGGTCGTCCACCGGGACGGCGGTGGGGTCCTCGGCCGAGGTCAGCAGCTCCACCCGGGCCGCGTAGCGCCGCTGCCGCGACTCCGCGGCCCGGCGCAGCGGCGCGATGACCGGCTCGAGGTCGGGCTCGGCGTCGTGGAGGGCGGCCAGGCGGTGCAGCGAGGCGTCCACCGCTGCCGCGCGCGCCTCGTTGCGCACCAGCGCCTTGCCGACGCTGGCCCCGCCCAGGCGCAGCCGGCGCAGCAGGGGCGCGAAGGTCAGGCCCTGGCCGACGAGGGTCACGAGCACCACGAGGTAGGCGCAGAAGAGCAGCAGGTCGCGCGCGGGCAGGTCGCGCGGCAGGGAGAACGCCGCGGCCAGGGTGATCACGCCGCGGGTGCCGGCCCAGGTGAGCGCCGTGATCTCGCGCCCGGTCAGCGGCGCGTAGCCCTCCTCGGGGTCGCCGCCGAGGCGGGCGTGCAGGGCCGAGGGCAGCCGCGAGGTGACGAGCAGCCACGCCGGGCGCACGAGCAGCACCGCGCCCAGCGTCACCCCGCCGGCCGCCGCGACGGTGGACGGCGCGTAGTCGCCGAGGGCGCGCACCACGGCGGGCAGCTGCTGGCCGATGAGCAGGAAGACGTAGCCCTCGAGGAGGAACTCGACGAGGTGCCAGACCGCGCGGGTCTGCAGGCGGGCGTGGCTGGACTGCATCGCCGGGCCGTGGTGGCCGAACCACAGCCCGGCGACCACGACGGCCAGCACGCCCGAGGCGTGCAGCTCCTCCGCGACGAGGTACGCGGCGAACGGCGTGCCGAGGGAGAGCCCGTTGTCGAGCAGCGCGTCGCTGGCGGAGGCCCGCAGCCGGCCGATGGACCAGGCCACCACCAGGCCCACGACGACGCCGCCGAGGGCCATGAGGAGGAACTGGCCCACCGCCGCGCCGAGCGAGAACGAGCCGCTGACGGCGGCGGCCACGGCGACGTTGAGGATGGTCAGGGCCGTGGCGTCGTTGAGCAGCCCCTCGCCCTCGACCAGGGTGGTCAGCCGCGGGGGGAGGCCGGCGCGGCGTCCGATGGACAGCGCCGCCACGGGGTCGGGCGGGGAGACCGCTGCGCCGATCGCGATGCCGGCGGCCAGCGGCACGGCCGCCACCACGGCGCTGAGGCCGGCGCCCACCGCGAGCGCGGTGGCCAGCACGAGCCCGACCGAGAGCCCGAGCACCGCGCGAGAGCTGCGGCGAAGGGCGGTGAGGCTCGACTCCAGCGCAGCGGCGTACAGCAGCGGAGGGATGACGACGTCGAGCACGACGTCGGGGTCCAGCTCGAGGTTGGGGCCGGGCGCGAAGCCGTAGGCGATGCCGGCGACGACGAGCAGCACGGACGCCGGCAGGCCGGTGCGGCGCGCCGCGGTGCGGACGAGGAGCACGACGACCAGCCCCAGCAGCGCCAGCCCGATGAGGTGGATCACCGTCGTCCTCCTCGGGGTCCGCGCCTCACAGCGTCAGTAGTACCAGGGGAACGGGGACCAGTCGGGCTCGCGCTTCTCGAGGAAGGAGTCGCGGCCCTCGACGGCCTCGTCCGTCATGTACGCCAGGCGCGTGGCCTCCCCGGCGAAGACCTGCTGGCCCATGAGACCGTCGTCGACGAGGTTGAACGCGAACTTCAGCATCCGCTGGGCGGTCGGGCTCTTGCCGTTGACCTCCGCGGCCACCTCCAGGGCGACGCGCTCGAGGTCCGCGTGGTCGGCGACGAGGTTCACCGCGCCCATGTCGGCCATCTCCTGGGCGGAGTACGCCCGGCCCAGGAAGAAGATCTCGCGGGCGCGCTTCTGCCCCACCATCCGCGCCAGGTACGCCGAGCCGTAGCCGGCGTCGAAGCTGCCGACGTCGGCGTCGGTCTGCTTGAACCGCGCGTGCTCGCGGCTGGCGATGGTCAGGTCGCAGACCACGTGCAGGCTGTGCCCGCCGCCGGCCGCCCAGCCGGGCACCACCGCGACGACGACCTTCGGCATGGTGCGGATCAGCCGCTGCACCTCCAGGACGTGCAGGCGCCCGCCCTCGGCCGCGGTGCGCCGGGCGTCCACGGTCTCGGCGGTCTCCCCGGCGGCGTACTGGTAGCCCGAGCGGCCGCGGATCCGCTGGTCGCCGCCGGAGCAGAACGCCCAGCCGCCGTCCTTGGCGCTCGGGCCGTTGCCGGTGAGCAGCACGCAGCCGACGTCGGGGGTGCGGCGGGCGTGGTCGAGCGCGCGGAACAGCTCGTCGACGGTGTGCGGGCGGAAGGCGTTGCGCACCTGCGGGCGGTCGAAGGCGATCCGGACCGTGCCGCCGGCGGGCCCGGAGGCCGTGCTGCGGTGGTAGGTGAGGTCGCTGAGGTCCTCGAAGCCCGGGACGACGGCCCAGGCGCTGGGGTCGAAGAGCTCGGAGACGTCGTCGCGGGCGGCCACGCCCGCCACCCTAGGCCGGGCGCCAGCGGCTCAGCGCGACCGCCAGCACCGGCGCCAGCAGGAGCATCACGAGCAGCCGCAGCACCTGCACCGCCAGCACGAGGGTGGTGTCGGCGCCGGTGTCCACCGCCGTGGCGAGCACCGCGTACAGCCCGCCCGGGGTGGTGGCCAGGTAGGCGTCGAGCACCGTGGCCCCGGCCAGGCCCAGCAGCGGGACGCCGACCGCCGCCGTCGCCGCGATGAGCGCCGCGGTCAGGGCCAGCGCGGCCGGCAGCACGCGCCGCACCGCGCGCAGGCTCTCGCGGGTGAAGGACAGGCCCACCTGCAGGCCGATCACCGCGTACGCCACCTGCATCACGGCGTCCGGCACGCTCGCCCCGCCGGACCAGCCGGCGCCGGACAGCGCCGCGGTGAGGAGCATCGGGCCGAGCAGCGACCCCGCCGGCAGGCGCGCCAGGCGGGCCAGGACCAGGCCGAGCGCCCCCGCCCCGACCGTCAGGGCCAGGTCCGCCCACAGCGGGGCCCCGGCGCCGGCGGCCGCGGGCGGGGCGGCGTCGCCGCGGGGGAGGGCCGTGGCGACGACGGGCATGGTCGCCACCACCACGAGCACCCGCAGGTACTGCACCACCGCCACGACGCGCTGGTCCGCGCCCAGCTCGGCGGCGATCGCCGTGATCCCCGAGGCGCCCCCGGCGACGAGCGCGAAGGACCCCGTGACCGGGCCGACGTCCCGGTGGCGCCCCAGCGCCAGACCCGCCAGCACGCTGATCACCAGGGTGGCGAGCACCGCGGCGGTCACCGGCAGCCAGTCGTGGCCGAGCGCTCTGAGGGTCGCGGGCTGCACGAGCGCGCCGGAGAGCACGCCCAGGCAGGCCTGGGCCGCGCGGTCGGCCAGCCGCGGCAGCGCCAGCGCGGGCCCGCGCCGGGGCCACCCCGCCACCGCGGCCACGAGCCCCACGACGAGGGCGCCGAACAACGGGGCGGCCGGCAGCCCCGCCGCGCCCAGGAGCAGCGACGCCGCCAGCACGGCGGCGGCGGTGAGGGCCCAGGGCACCCGGCGAGCGTAGGCAGGCGTCCCGTCGCGCGGCGCCCGCAGGCGGTGGGAGCGCGACCGCACGATGCTGGGAGCCCACACCGCCGTCCGAGGAGCTGCCCCGTGCCCGACCCCGCCTCCAGCGCCCTGCCGCACCTGGCCGGCCGCACGATCGTCGTCACCGGTGCCAGCTCGGGGATCGGTGCGGCCGCCGCCCGCCGCTTCGCCGCCGCGGGCGCCACCGTCGTCCCGGTCGGGCGCTCCCCGGAGCGCACCGCGGCGCTGGCGCGCGAGCTGGGCGTGGAGCCCCTCGTGGCCGACTTCACGCGCCTGGACGACGTCCGGGAGCTGGCCGGGGCGCTGCTGGCGCGCTGCGAGCGGATCGACGTCCTCGCGCACAACGCCGGCGGCACGTTCCCGCGCCGGATCGTCACCGAGGACGGCCACGAGAAGACCTTCCAGGTCAACCACCTGGCGCCGTTCCTGCTCACCAGCCTGCTGCGCGAGCGGGTCGAGGCGACCCCCGGGGCCCGGGTGATCACCACCTCGAGCGTGGCGCACACCGTCGGGCGGGTCGACCTCACCGACCTCGAGGGCGCGCACCGCCCCTACCGCGGCTTCCGGGTCTACGGGACGACGAAGCTGCTCAACATCGTCTTCACCCGCGAGCTCTCCCGGCGCCTCGGCGGCACCGCGACCGCCGTCTGCTTCCACCCCGGCGCGGTCGCCAGCGACTTCGGTCGTGACTCGCGGGTGGCGGGGCTGGTCTACCGCTCTCCGCTGCGGAAGGTCTTCCTCATCTCCTCCGAGGAGGGCGCCGCGCCGCTGCTCGCGCTCGCCACCCGCGAGGACCCGGAGACGGTCGACGGCGCCTACCTCGACCGCTTCCGGATCGGGCGGACCGCCGCGCAGGCGGACGACGTCGAGCTGGCCCGCGCGGTGTGGGAGGCCTCGGCGGCGATGGTGGGCGTGCCCGTGGGGTGAGCCCCCCAGGGGGTCCGCGGCCTCGCGACGGGGGGCGCGGGCGTAGACGCCGGTCCGGCGGGAGTGCCACGCTCGTGCCGCTCGCCCGGCGCCACGGGGACCCACCCCCCCTGACGGAGGAACCGTGCAGATCCGCTTCGCAGCCCTCGCCAGCACCGCCGTGCTGCTGCTCGCGGGGGTCGCCCCCGCCGGAGCGGAGGAGCCCGAGTCGGGGTACGTGGTGGTGCTCCAGGAGACCGTCTCGGACGCCGGCCTGGCGGCGTCCGCCCAGGAGCGCCGCTCCGGGGCGGAGGACGGCACCGTCTACCCGCACCTGAGGTCCTACTCCGCGGCGATGACCGCGCGGGAGGCCTCGCAGCTGGCGGCCGACCCCGCCGTGGTGGCCGTCGAGCCCGACGTGGTCGTCGACCGCCTCGCCGAGCCCGGGCCGGCGGCCACGCGCTGCGCCGACGCCGCGGACCGCGTGCTGCAGTGCCTCCCCCCGGCCGTGGACCGCATCGACGCCGACCTGAGCAGCGCGGCGTCGGGAGACGGCGCGGGAGCGGTCGGCGTCAACGTCGCGGTCATCGACAGCGGGGTCGACGCCACGCACCCCGACCTCCACGTCGCCGGCGGCGTGGACTGCGGCAGCGGTACCCCGGCCCCGCCGGCCGGTGACGCGTTCGGGCACGGCACCCTCGTCGCCGGGATCATCGGCGCGCGCGACGACGGCGCCGGGGTCGTCGGCGTCGCTCCCGGCACGCCGATCTGGTCCGTGGCGGTCGCCGACGCCGCGGGCGGCATCCAGCTCTCGGCGGTGCTGTGCGCGCTGGAGTGGGTCATCGCCACCCGCACGGACGCCGACCCCGCGAACGACATCGCCGTCGCCAACGCGAGCTTCGGCGGGCCGGGCACCGCGGGGCCCGCCGGCTCGTGCGGCGCGAGCGACGACGACGCCTTCCACGCGGCGATCTGCCGGGCGGTGGCCAGCGGCACGACGTTCGTGGCGGCGGCCGGCAACGAGGGGCAGGACCTCGCCGGGTTCGTGCCGGCGGCGTACGACGAGGTCCTCGCGGTCACGGCGATGGCCGACTCCGACGGCCTTCCCGGCGGCGCGGGCGGCGCCCCGGGCGCGCCCTGCGCCGCCGAGGGCCGCCCTCCCGTCGACGTCGCCGACGACGCGGCGGCGCCCTTCAGCAACTACGCGACCTCGGCCGAGGACGCGGCGCGCACCGTCGCCGCCCCGGGGGTGTGCGTCGAGAGCACCTACCCCGGTGGCCTGTACGCCGCCTTCGACGGCACGAGCTTCTCCGCACCAGCGGTGACGGGGGCCGTCGCCCTGTGCATCGCCGCCCAGCGCTGCCCCGCGTCCGCGCCGCTGGAGACCATGGCGCGCATCCGCGCCGACGCGGCGGAGCGCAGCCAGCGCGACCCCGCCTACGGCTACGCGGGCGACCCCCTGCGGGCCCCGGGCGCGCAGCACCACGGCTTCCTCGTGGACGCCGGGGCGTCCTGACCGGGGCGCCCTGACCGGGGCGCACGGAGGAGCCGCAGCGCTCCGCCGGCCCGGTGCGCGGGGCAGGATGGCGGCGTGGACGAGCCCGCTGCGCTGCCCCCGCTGGACGAGGTCCTGGCCGGCGCGGTGGTCGTCGCCCTGCCGATGCGGGTGCGGTTCCGCGGCATCGACGTGCGCGAGGCGCTCCTCGTGCGCGGCCCCGCCGGCTGGGGCGAGTTCGCGCCGTTCCCCGAGTACGACGACGCCGAGTCGGCTCCGTGGCTGGCCGCCGGGCTCGAGGCGGCCTGGACCGGGTGGCCGACCCCGCTGCGGGCGCGGGTGGCCGTCAACGCCACGGTGCCGGCCGTGCCCGCCGAGCAGGTGGCCGGCGTCCTGGCCGCCTTCCCCGGCTGCACGACGGCGAAGGTCAAGGTGGCGCAGCTCGGCCAGCGCCTCGAGGACGACGTGGCGCGCGTGGCGGCTGTGCGCGAGCTGCTCGGCCCCGCCGGGGCGGTGCGCGTCGACGCCAACGGCGGGTGGGACGTCGCCGCCGCGGAGCGCGCGCTGACCGCCCTGGCCGCCTCCGGGCCGCTGGCCTACGCCGAGCAGCCCTGCGCCACCGTGCCCGAGCTGGCCGAGCTGCGCGCGCGCCTCGCCGCGGCCGGCGTGGCG
>NZ_JBZYWI010000116.1:0-9869 GCF_058932755.1 Quadrisphaera sp. DVD1 | reverse complement strand
TGCCCGCGGTGGTCCGGCGCCTGGCCGCCGGCGCCGTGGGCGTCGGGGTGATCGGGGGCGTCGGGGTGATCGGGGGCGTCGGGGTGATCGGAGGCGTCGGGGTGCTCGGCGTCGCCGCGCCGGCCGTCGCCCTGCCGGTCACGACCGCCGCTGCGGCGACCACCGCGCCGGTCCCGGTCACCGGGCCCGGGTGGCCGGCCGAGGGTCAGCCGTGGCGGGCGCCCGCGCCGGCGGCCGTGCCGAGGACTCAGGCACCGGTCCCCTCTCTGGGCCTGGTCTCCCCGCCGCGCTCCGGCGGCGAGGGCGACGTGGTGGTGCGCCGGGGCGACACCCTGTGGGCCGTCGCCGAGCGCTCGCTGCCCCCCGGCGCCGGAGCCGCCGCGGTGGCCGCGGAGTGGCCTCGCTGGTGGCGCGCCAACCAGGACGTCGTCGGCGACGACCCCGACCTGCTGCTGCCCGGCCAGGTGCTGCGGCCCCCGGGCGACTCAGCCGACGCGGGCACCGCGGGCGGCACCGGTGTCGCGGGAGGCGCCCGATGAGCTCCCCCGCCGCCCTGCCGCCGCTGCGGGTGCTCCCCGCCCCCGTCGCGGAGCCGCACCCCCTCGGCGCCCCGCGCCCGCCGCGCCTGGCGCAGCCCGCGGCGCAGGGGGTCCTGGCCCTGCGCCTGAGCGCCACCGAGGAGCAGGGCGGCGACGCGTTCTTCGCGCCCCAGCCCACGCCGTCCGGCGCGCTGCCCGACCCGGGCCCGGTCACCGCCGGCGTGGTGCAGGCCGTCGTCGAGGTGCTCTCCGGCGCGCGCCCGGCCGCGCAGCTGCTGCGGTGGCTGTCCGCGGACGTCTACGCCGGCGTGCAGCGGCGAGCGGCGCTCACGGCCCGGGTGCGCGGACGGCGGCCCCCGGCCCGGCGCGCGGCCGTGCGGCGGGTCGTGCTCACCACGCCGCGCGACGGGGTCGCGGAGGCGGCCGTCGTCGTCCAGGACGGCCAGCGGGTGCGCGCCGTCGCCGTCCGCCTGGAGGGGCTGGACGGGCGGTGGCGCGTCACCGCGCTGGAGGTCGGCTGATCAGCCCCGGCGCTTGGCCTGGTTGCGCCGGTCGCGCCGGTTGCCGCCCTCGGGCGCCCCGCCGCCGACGCCGCCGCCGCTGACCTCGACGTCGCCGTCGGCGGACGGCGCCGTGTACTGCAGCCGCTCCGGGCGGGCCGCCTCCGCGTCGAGGCCGGGGGCGACGAGGGCCGGCGTCGCGTCGGGCACGGCCTCGGCCTCGGCCGGGGCCGCGACCTGCACCTCGAGGTTGTAGAGGTAGCCGACCGACTCCTCCTTGATGGCGTCGAGCATCGCCTGGAAGAGCTGGTAGCCCTCGCGCTGGTACTCCACGAGCGGGTCGCGCTGGGCCATCGCCCGCAGGGAGATGCCCTCCTGCAGGTAGTCCATCTCGTAGAGGTGCTCGCGCCACTTGCGGTCCATCACCGAGAGCACCACGCGGCGCTCCAGCTCGCGCAGCGCCGCCTCGCCGAGCTGGCGCTCGCGGGCGATGAACTGCTGCTGCGCGTCCGAGGTGAGCTCCTCGACGAGCATCGCCTGGGTGACCAGGCCGCGGCCCCCGGCCTCCTCCTCGACCTCGGCGACGGTGAGCTGCACCGGGTACAGCGTGCGCAGCGCCTGCCAGAGCTGGTCGAGGTCCCAGTCCTCGGCGAAGC
Source organism: Quadrisphaera sp. DVD1 (assembly GCF_058932755.1). Classification (NCBI taxonomy): domain Bacteria; kingdom Bacillati; phylum Actinomycetota; class Actinomycetes; order Kineosporiales; family Kineosporiaceae; genus Quadrisphaera; species Quadrisphaera sp. DVD1. Next base: position 8,174 of record NZ_JBZYWI010000116.1, on the reverse strand, counting down.
CCTCGGACGTGGCGGCGGTGACGTAGCCGGTGACCACGTCGGTGATGAAGTGGCCGACCTGCTCGTGCAGGTCCTCGCCCTCGAGCACGCGGCGGCGCTCGGCGTAGATGACCTCGCGCTGGCGGTTGAGGACGTCGTCGTACTTGAGGACGTTCTTGCGGATCTCGAAGTTGCGGGCCTCGACCTGCGACTGCGCGCTCTGGATCGCGCGCGAGACCATCTTCGACTCCAGCGGGACGTCGTCGGGGATGCCCGCCCGGGTCAGCAGCGTCTCGGCCATGCCGGAGTTGAACAGCCGCATGAGGTCGTCGGTCAGCGACAGGTAGAACCGGGACTCGCCCGGGTCGCCCTGGCGCCCGGAGCGCCCGCGCAGCTGGTTGTCGATGCGCCGGGACTCGTGGCGCTCGGTGCCCAGCACGTACAGGCCGCCGAGCTCCTTGACCTCGTCGTGGCCGGAGGCGACCGCTTCCTGGGCCCGGGCGAGGGCGTCGGGCCAGGCGGCGTCGTACTCCTCGGCGTTCTCCTGCGGGTCCAGCCCGCGCTCGGCGAGCTCGGAGACGGCGAGGAACTCGGCGTTGCCGCCGAGCATGATGTCGGTGCCGCGGCCGGCCATGTTGGTCGCCACGGTCACGGCGCCCTTGCGCCCGGCCATCGCCACGATGGCGGCCTCACGGGCGTGCTGCTTGGCGTTGAGCACCTCGTGCTGGACGCCGCGGGCGCGCAGCTGCTGGGCCAGGTACTCGCTCTTGGCCACGCTCGTGGTGCCCACGAGCACCGGCTGGCCGGCGGCGCTGCGCTCGGCGATGTCGGCGACGACGGCGTCGAACTTGGCCGCCTCGGTCTTGTAGACCAGGTCGGGCTGGTCGACCCGGGCCATGGGCCGGTTGGTCGGGATGGGCACGACGCCCAGGCCGTAGGTCTGCTGGAACTCGGCGGCCTCGGTCTCGGCCGTGCCGGTCATCCCCGAGAGCTTGTCATAGAGGCGGAAGTAGTTCTGCAGGGTGATCGTGGCGAGGGTCTGGTTCTCGGCCTTGATCGCCACGCCCTCCTTGGCCTCGATCGCCTGGTGCATGCCCTCGTTGTAGCGGCGGCCGGCGAGGATGCGCCCGGTGTGCTCGTCGACGATGAGGACCTCGCCGTCGATGACGACGTAGTCCTTGTCGCGGGTGAAGAGCTCCTTGGCCTTGACGGCGTTGTTGATGTAGCCGACGTAGGGCGTGTTGACGGAGTCGTAGAGGTTCTCGATGCCGAGGGTGTCCTCGACCTTCTCGATCCCCGGCTCCAGGACGCCGACCGTGCGCTTCTTCTCGTCGACCTCGTAGTCGGTGTCGCGCACGAGGCGGCGGGCGATCCGCGCGAACTCGGCGTACCACTTGGACGCGTCGCCGCTGGCGGGGCCCGAGATGATCAGCGGCGTGCGGGCCTCGTCGACGAGGATCGAGTCGACCTCGTCGACGATCGCGAAGTGGTGGCCGCGCTGCACGAGCTCACCGGCGCTCCAGGCCATGTTGTCGCGCAGGTAGTCGAAGCCGAACTGGGTGTTCGTGCCGTAGGTGATGTCGGCGGCGTACTGGCGGCGGCGCTCGGCGGGGGGCATGCCGTCGGTGACCGTGCCGCTGGTGAGGCCCAGGTGGCGGTAGACCCGGCCCATGAGGTCGCTCTGGTAGCCGGCCAGGTAGTCGTTGACGGTGACGACGTGGACCCCCCCGCCCGTGAGCGCGTTGAGGTAGGCCGGCGCGGTGGCGACGAGGGTCTTGCCCTCGCCGGTGCGCATCTCGGCGATGTTGCCCAGGTGCAGCGCCGCCCCGCCCATGAGCTGGACGTCGAAGTGGCGCTGGCCCAGCGTGCGCCGCGCCGCCTCGCGGACCGCGGCGAAGGCCTCGGGCAGCAGGTCGTCGAGCGTCTCGCCGTCGGCGAGGCGGGCCTTGAAGCGGTCCGTCTCCTCGCGCAGCTCGGCGTCGGAGAGCTTGAGGAAGTCGTCCTCCAGCGCGTTGACCTGGTCTGCGAGCCCCGAGAGCCGACGCAGGACGCGGCCCTCTCCAGCACGCAGCAGCTTCTCCAGCACGCTCGCCACGAAGCGCTCTCCCGTTCCTCGCCCACCGCGCCGGGCACGGACCCGTGTGTCCCGGCGGCGCCGGCGACGTCGCCGTCGGCGCCCTCATCGTAGTTCCCGGCTTGCCGTGGGACGGGCGCTGGACGAGTGTTCGCCAGGTGCGGTGCCCCGAGCTCGGCGAGGACGCCGTGGCGCTGCGCGGGCTCCGGGCCTCCGACGCTCCCGCCGTGATGGCCCTGGCCGCGGACCGCGACGTGCAGCGGTGGCTCCCGCGGCCGGCAGGCCTCGCCGACGCCCGCGCCGAGGAGGGCGAGCTCCTCGCCGAGCGGGCCGAGCGCGGCTGGGACGCCGGCACCTGGCTGCCGCTGGCCGTGGACGTCGACGGCAGCTTCGCGGGGGTGCTCGTCCTGGAGCCCGAGGAGGCCGGAGGCGCCTGGGTCACCGGCGCCCTGGCCCGCCCCGCCCGCGGGCGCGGCTCCGCCTCGGCCGCCCTGCGCCTGCTGCTGACCTGGGCGTTCGTCGAGCTCGGGCTCCAGGTCGTGCACGCCCGCCTGGAGGTCGGCGCCTGGGCCGCCCGCCGCGCGCTGTGGGCGTGCGGCTTCGCCGTCGAGGGCACCGTGCGCGACCTCCTCGTCCGCGACGACGAGCGCAGCGACGCCTGGATCGCCTCGCTGCGCTGGGACGACCCGCTGCGCCCCCGGCACCGGTGGCTGGAGGCGGTGCCGCTGGTCGGGGACGGCGTCCGGCTCGGCCCCCACGTGCCCGACGACGTCGCCCGGATCGCCGAGGCCTGCGCCGAGGCCCGCACGCAGGCGTGGCTGCCCTCGCTGCCCTGCCCGTACACGCTGCTCGACGCGGTGACCCACGTCGCCGGCTGCCAGGAGCGGCAGGCCCGCGGCGCCGCGGTGCACTGGGCGGTGCGCGGCCCCGACGACGGGCCCCAGGTGGCCGAGGTCGGCCTGTTCCGGCTCGCGGAGGGCGCCCTGTCGGCGGAGATCGGGTACTGGTGCCACCCGGCGGCCCGCGGGCGCGGGGTGACCACGGCGGCCGTCGCGCTCGTCGCCCGCCACGCCCTGGCGCCCGAGGCCGCCGGCGGTCTCGGGCTGGAGCGCGTGGTGCTGCTCGCGGCGCGCGAGAACGCGGCCAGCCGCCGGGTCGCCGTCAAGGCCGGCTTCACCGAGGTGGGCGTCGACCGCCGCGCCGAGCGGCTGCGCGACGGCACCCGCACCGACTTCGTCCGCTACGACCTGCTGGCCGAGGAGGCCTGAGCGGCCGTGCACCGCCCACCCCCGCCCCGCCCGCCCCGCCGCGCCGGACGGCCCGGGATCGGCCACGCTGGCCGCATGACGAGCAACCCCCTGACGGGCGTGCCCGACCCGGTCGGCGGCGAGGACTCCCCCGGAGCCCCGGGCCTGCACCGCGTGACGGTCGTGGTGGACCTCTTCGGCCGCGGCCGGCCGCAGCGCGCGGGGGCCGGCAGCGGCTCCGGCACCGAGGACGGCACCGAGGACGGCACCGACCTGGTCACGGCCGTGCGCAGCGCGCTGCCGCTGGACCGCCTGCCGGCGATGGCCGACCCGGCGGCGCTGGAGGGCTCCGTGGCGCTCAGCTCGGACGGCACGACGCTGGAGGTCGTCCTGCTGGTGCAGGCGCTCACGCCCGACCACGCGATGCGCGACGGCGAGGACGTCGTCGAGGAGGCGCTCCGCGCGGCCGGCCTGCGCCAGGACGACGCCCGCCCGAACCAGGTGACCGTGGCGGGCGCCTACGCCCCCTGAGCCGCCTGGACCGCCCGTGCGAGGGCGGGCGCGAGATCGCCCCGGGGAGCCACCTGGACGGCGTCCAGCCCCAGCCAGCCGGCCATCGCGGCGAGCTCGGTGGCCAGCTCGGCCGCCGTCTCCCCCGGGGCGCCGGGCTCGGCGTGGGCGGCCTGCACGACGAGGACGCCCCGGGCCCGGTCGGCCTTGAGGTCGACGCGGGCCACGAGGGCGTCGCCGAGGAGGAACGGCAGCACGTAGTAGCCGTGCACCCGCTGCTCCTGCGGCACGTAGATCTCCAGGCGGTAGCGGACGCCGAAGAGCTGCTCGGTGCGCTCGCGGAAGAACACCAGGGAGTCGAACGGCGAGAGCAGCGCGCGAGCGGCCACCCGCCGGGGCCACGGCGCGTCGACGTGCAGCCAGGCCGGCCGCGCCCAGCCCTCGACCTGCACGGGCAGCAGTTCACCGGCGTCCGCCAGCTCGGCCACCGCGGCCCGGGAGGCCTCCGGGCGCAGGCGGAAGTAGTCGCGCAGCGCCGGCTCGGTGGCCACCCCGTGGGCCCGGGCGGAGATCCGGACGAGCTCGCGGACGGCGTCCGCCGGGTCGGGGTCGGGCGCGGTGGCGACCTGCGGCGGCAGCACGCGCTCGGGCAGGTCGTAGCGGCGCTCGAACTGGCTCGTCCGTCCGGCCGCGGTGAGCCGGCCGGCCCAGAAGAGGTGCTCGCACGCCCGCTTGACGGTGCTCCAGTTCCAGCCCCACTGCTCGCGCTCGCGCGGGGCGTCGGCGGCGAGGGCGGCCTCGAGCTGGCGGGCGGTCATCGCCCCGCGCGCGGCGACCTCCGCGAGCACCGCCTCGACCACACCGGGGTGCTCGGCGGCGACCCGCTGCATGCTGCCCCAGGCGTCGTCGGCGTGGCGGGCCATCCGCCAGCGCAGCAGCCGGTGCGTCTGCGGCGGCACGAAGCTCGCCTCGTGCGCCCAGTACTCCACGAGCCGCCGCGGCGAGCGCTGCGAGGCCCGGTGCAGCAGCTCGCGGTCGTAGGGGCCCAGCCGGGAGAACAGCGGCAGGTAGTGGCTGCGCGCCAGCACGTTGACGCTGTCGATCTGGAGCAGCCCCACCCGGTCGACCACCCGCTGCAGGTGCCGCAGGGTCGCCTCGCCGCTCGGGCGGGGGTCGGTGAAGCCCTGGCTGGCCAGGGCCGTGCGCCGCGCCTGCGCCGCCGTCATCCGCTCCGGGCGCCGCCGCACCTGACCTGTCAGCACGAGCACGCACCCTGGCACGCCCTCGTCCTGACAGCTCAGGCAGGCGGCCGGAGGTGGGCGCGCAGGAGGGCGACCACGCGGTCGGCGTCCGCGCGCAGGGCCAGCGCCGGGAGGCGCAGCACGACGTCGTCCGCACGCGCGACCTCGGCCATCCGCAGCAGGTCGTCGTACCAGCGCCGCACCTCGAGGTGGCCCACGCCGTCCACCTCGAGCACCACGCGACGCCCCGAGGGCAGGCACCACTCGGCGTCGAGGTAGCGCCAGCGCCCGGTGCTGTCGCGACGGCGCTGCTGGCGCTGGGGCTCGGGGAGCCCGGCGCGCCGGCACAGCACCCCGAGGTCGACCTCCGCCATGGAGTGCGCGCCGGCAGTGACGTCCGCCAGCGTGGCGCGCACGAGGGCCAGGTGGCGCACCTGCCCCACGGTGTCCGCGGCGGCGAGCAGCCGCTCCGCCGTGCTGAGCCCCTGCTGCACGACGGCGGCGACCACGCCCCCGGCAGCGCGCGGTGAGCGCGACCACGCGGCGGCGTCGAGCGCCGCGCGCTCCACCGCGTGCAGCGGAAGGCCGTCCCGGTGGGTGACGTCGTCGGGCCCGTGGCGCCGCGACTCGTGGACCACGGTCCAGGGGAGCCGGCGAGGTCGCTGCCCCCGCGCCACGACGACGTGCACGCCCGGGCGCTCCCAGCCCGACAGGCCCCACTGCGCCAGGGCGGTCCAGGCGCACAGGGCCGCACCGGAGCCTGCGGACAGCACCGAGGCCCACCGCCGCGTCGGGGGTGGCAGCGGACCGGTGTGCACCACCACGACGAGCGGCCCGACCACCTGCCACCGCTCGCTGCGCACCTGGTGGCGGACGTCGTCGGCGGTGACCCCCGCCGCGGCGAGCTGGGCTCGGGACAGGGCGCCGACCTGCACCGCGGCCAGCCGGGCGAGGTCGGGGCGCAGCGCGATCGCTCCAGCACGACCGGACACCCGCCCACCCTGGAGCGCGCCGGGCCTGCAGCGCTGGAGGCCTGTGGACGACGAGGCCCCGCCCCAGGTGTCAGAACGACGACGCGCCGGGGCACGTCGTCGTTCTGACACGCGCAGGGGCGCGCTGACCGGGTCAGCTGATGTCGAGGATGCGCTCCTTGACCGCGTAGACCACGGCCTCGGTGCGCGAGTGCAGCTGCAGCTTCTCGAGGATGTTGCGCACGTGGTTCTTCACCGTGTTCTCGCTGATGAAGAGCGTCGTGGCGATCTCCCGGTTGCCCATGCCCCGGGCGACCTGGCGCAGCACCTCGACCTCGCGCTCGGTCAGGCGCGGCACGGGGATCGAGGGGCGCTGCTCGGGGCGCTTGGACAGGGCGGCGAACTCGGTGAGCAGGGCGCCGGCCATCGACGGGCTGATGAGGGACTGGCCGCCCATCACCGCGCGCAGGCCGTCGGCGATGTCCTCGCCCGGCACGTCCTTGAGCAGGTAGCCGTTCGCCCCGGCGCGGACCGCCTCGAAGAGGTCGGCCTCCTCGTCGCTGTTCGTCAGCATGACGATCTTGGTCGCCGGAGCGACGTCCTTGATCGCCGAGCAGGCCTCGATGCCCGACCGGCGCGGCATGCGCAGGTCCATGAGGACGATGTCCGGCAGCAGGGCGCGCGCCTTCGCGATCGCCTCGAGCCCGTCTCCGGCCTCGCCGACGATGTCGATGTCGTCCTCGGCCTGCAGGACCATCTCCAGGCCCCGGCGGTAGAGCGCGTGGTCGTCGGCGACGAGCACGCGCACCGGGTCGCCCGGCTGGTGCTCCCCCGTCAGGTCGATCACGACATCCCTCTCCGGCCTCGCGCCCGTCCGCTGCCCGGGCAGACCACCTCGTCCTGCCCCACTGCTCGCGCCGTAAGACACGCGCCCCCCACCTCGTGGCTCACCAGCGGTGAGCGTCCATGCGCTCTCCGCGTTGCAGGCCATGGTGCCAGGCTCGGCCCCGGCATCCCACCGAGTCCGACGAATCGGTCGGACTCGGTCACCGGGATCACCGGGGCCACCCGGCCCGCAGGCGCCTCAGCCCGCCGCCACCTGCTGGCGCTCGGCGGCTGCGGGAGCCTCGACCGGCGAGCCGTCCACGCCTGCGGCCGCCGCGGCGCTGGCCTCCGCGACCGCGCGCGCGATCTCCTGCGCCTGGTCGGCGTCGCCGGCCAGGCGGATCACGCCGTAGCTCCAGCCGCGGCGGCGGTAGACCACGCTCGGGCACCCGGTGGTGGAGTCGGTGAAGAGGAAGAAGTCGTGGCCGACGAGCTCCATCTCGTTGAGCGCCTCGGAGAGCCCCATCGGGCGCGCCACGTGCACCTTCTCGCGGATGACGACCGGGGACTCCCCCAGCGACCACTCGGCGGCGACGTCGTCGGGAACGGCCCCGGACGCCGCACCGGACGCCGCGTCGGGCAGCGCGCCGTCGACCGCGACGGGGGCGCCGGCCGCGCCCAGCGGCAGCTCCTGCTGGTCCTCGGAGACCGGGACCGGCTCGAGGGCGCCGGTGGCCTCGCGCACCGAGACCATCGGGTGCCGGCTGCCGTGGTGGACCTTCTTGCGGTCACTGGCCCGCCGCAGGCGCTCCACGAGCTTGGTGAGGACCAGGTCCAGGGCGCTGTAGGGGTCGGCCGCGCAGGCCTCGGCGCGCACCACGGGCCCCTTGCCGAGCAGGGTGATCTCGATGCGGTCGCAGGCGTTCGCCTGGCGCTTGTTCGCCTCGTGGCTCACGCCCACCTCGAGCCGGTGCGTCTTCGGCGCCAGCTGCTCGACCTTGGCCAGCTTCTCCTCCAGGTGCCGGCGGAAGCGGCTGGACACCTCGGTGTGGCGGGCGGTGACGACGATCTCCACGGTGGTCCTCCAAGCTGCGACGGGACGGCGCGCCGTTCGTCGGCGCGCTGCGGTGCGCTGCGGTGCGCGGTGCTGGCCTCAGGAGAGCGGCGACCACCTCCCGCGGGGAGGGCTCGGGCGGGCAGGCGCGGCAGGTCGCCGCGCGCCTCCTGGCACGGCTCCGCCACCCGGCTCCCGGACTCGGTCTGCCATGACCGAACGCTAGTCGCGGCCCCCGGGGGCGACCAGTCGTGGTCCCCGCCCCTGCGGGGC
>NZ_JBZYWI010000115.1:0-10025 GCF_058932755.1 Quadrisphaera sp. DVD1 | reverse complement strand
CCACGCCGCGGCATCGGCCGTGGGCGGCAGGGCGTCGACGACGTCGGCCAGGGCCAGGCGCCGCACGCCGAGGCCCCGCAGCGCGGCGCGCGAGCGCGCCGGCGCGGCGACCAGCCCGGCGAGCAGGGGGGCGAGGGCGGCCAGCGCGACCGGGTCGTCGGCGAGCGCGCCCTCCAGGACCACGGCGTCGCGGGGGCGCAGCGGGGCGCCCTCCTCGACGGAGAGCAGCACCGGGGCGCCGGGGAGGAGGGCGAGCACCCGCTCGCGCAGGGCGGCGTCCAGCGCCCCCGCGGCGAGGCCGACCGGCACCAGGGGCAGCACGTCGGCCCGCGCGGCGGCGCGCTCGACGAGCAGGTCGACGAAGGCCGCGGCCGCGCCGTCGAGGACGGCGTCGGTGGCCGGCCCCGGCGCCACCGACCGGCGCGAGGCCTCCAGCGGCAGGCTCGCCACGAGCAGCGCCGGCCACGGCAGCGGCTCGTCGGTGGGCGTGGGCGCGTGGACGACCGGAGCGGCAGCGCCGGAGCCGCCGTCGCGGGGCAGCGCCCAGGCCGCGGACCAGCCGGTGGCCGCGAGGCGCTGGCGCTCCTCGGTGGGCCGCCCCGCGAGGTCGACGGCGGTGAAGCGGCCGGTGCGCCGCACCACGTGCCAGCGCTCCTCGACGCCGGCCACGCGGCGCGGGGCGCGGCCGGGGACCTCGACGACCACCTCGGCCAGCGCGGGCAGCGCGAGCAGCAGCGCGTCGTCCACCGCGGCGAGCTGGGCCTCGACCGCCGCCACCGCGGCGGCGTCGCGCAGCGGCAGGACGACGGCGGTGTCCCAGCCGTCCGGCACCCCGCCGCCCGCGGCGGCGGGCCCCTCCAGGGCCCAGGGCAGGCGCAGCACCGGCACGTGCCCGGCCCGGGCGGCCACCTCCGCGGCGATCGCGGCCGGGGCCCGCTCCCCCACCAGGGCCGCCGTGCGCTCGCGGGAGAAGGCGACGCCGGTGCCGTCGGCGCGCAGCACGCGCGGGGCGTCGGTGACCGCCAGGACGGCGGCGAACCCGACGCCGAACCGCCCGGCGGCGCCGGCGTCCTCGCGCTTGGCCGAGGCCCGCAGCGAGGCGAGCGCCCGCACGCCCGCGGCGTCCAGCGGTGCCCCCGTGTTGGCGGCGAGGAGCACCGCGCCGCCGGTGCCCGCGGGGTCGCCGGTGGCAGCTGGGCCGTCGGTGCCGGTCAGCCGCAGGAGGAGCCGGCCCGGCACCCCGGCGCGGGCCGCGGCGTCCGCCGCGTTCTGGGCCAGCTCGACCACGACCCGGTCGCGGTAGCCGCCCAGCGCGAGGTCCTCCTCGGCGTTGGCGTCCTCGCGGAACCGGTCGGGGCTGGCCGACCAGGCCGCGAGGACCGCCTCGCGCAGCGCCTCGGTCCCGAACGCGTCCGGCGCGGTCATGGGACCGCGCCACTCGGCAGGTGGCGGGATCCCATGATCACGAGGGGTGGCGGGGCGGGTCAGTCGGTGAGGGAGACCGGCTCGTAGCCGGTCTCGTCGAGCACCGGCACCGAGACCGGCTCGGGCTCGACCACGACGTCGGTCTCGCTGTGGGCGCCGCAGCCGTGGTCGCGGCTGACCACGCGGCCGTCGTCGGGCGACCAGTCGTTGGCGCACACGCCGAAGACCTGGCGCAGGCTGCCGGCCAGCGGCAGGAAGAACCCGCACGTCGTGCACGGGGCCGCCGCGGCGCGCGCGCTCTCGGCGTTCGGCCCCGACTCGCCCTCGTACCAGCGGGTGGCGGCTTCCGAGCGGCCCAGGGCGGAGAGCACCCGCGGCCGGCCGAGGCCGAGCTCCCAGATCGCCACGGCGTCGACGTCGTCGTCGCCGGTCGCCTGGTAGCCGGGCTCGAGGCGGTCGTCCTCGGCGATCCGGGGCAGGACGTCGGTCGGGCCGACGTCCCCGGGGCGCAGGCGCTCGCTCCAGGGCAGCCACGCCGGGGCGAGCACGGCGTCGGCGTCGGGCAGCAGCGCGGCCTCGGAGACCGTGACGACCTTGGCGCGCGGCGCGCGGGCGACCACGACCGACCACACCCACCCGCGGTAGCCGGGGTCGGTGCAGGCGAAGCGGTGCGTGACCACGCGGTCGCCGTCGGCGCGGGCGCCGAGGTGCTCGCCGACCGCCCCGGGGCCGGAGGCGCCGTCGGCGCGCGCCGCCTCGACGGCGGCCTCGCGGGCCAGCTCGACGGCGGCCGCGGCGGCGGCGTCCAGCGCGGGGCGGCGGGTGCGGGCAGGGGGCACGGGGGCCTCAGCCCTCCAGGTCGTCGGCGACCTTGCGGAGCACCGCCGCGACCTTGGCCGTGCCGGCCTTCTCGGGGTAGCGGCCGCGGCGCAGCTGCGCGGACAGGCCCTCGAGCACCTTGATGAGGTCCTCGACGATGCCGACCATGTCCTCGGCGGGCTTGCGCTGGGCGGCGACCACGGAGTGGCCCGCGTCGATCACGCGCACCGACAGCGCCTGCTTGCCCTTGCGGCCGTCCGCGACGCCGAACTCGAGCTTGGCGCCCGGCCGGACGGTCTCGGTGCCGGCGGGCAGCGCGGAGGCGTGCAGGAACACCTCCTCGCCGTCGTCGGTGGCGAGGAAGCCGAAGCCGCGCTCGGCGTCGAACCACTTGACCTTGCCAGTGGGCACGGTGGGGACCTCAGGACTCTCGTGTCGCAGCGTCGGGGCGGCCACCTGGGATTCGGCAGACCGCACCCCCAGGGTATCGGCCCCGGCGGGCTGGGTGGTCAACGCCGCGGGGGCGGCGCGGCCGCCCGCAGCCGCCGCACGTGGCCCTCCAGCCAGGCCCCGAAGCCGGTGAGGTCGGGCAGCACCGCCGTGGCCCCCGCCGCGCGCAGCTCCACCTCCCCGATCGGCCCGGTGAGCACCGAGAGGCCCTCCACCCCCGCGGTGAGGGCGGCGACGACGTCACCGGGGTGGTCACCGACGTAGGCGGTGGCGCCGAGCTCGACGAGCACCGCCCCCTTGGCCTCCGCGAACCGCCCGCCCACCGCGACGTCGACGGACGCCGCCAGGCCCGCCTCGGCCAGCACGAGCTCCAGCGGCCCCTGCTTCTTGGCGCTGACCACCAGCGCTCGCCCGCCGGCCGCCCGGACGGCGTCCAGCGCGGCCAGCGCTCCGGACAGCGGCGGCACGCCGGGGGCGTCCGGGGCGTCGTGCCGGGCGCGGTAGTCGGCGGCGACGGCCGCGCGCAGCGCCTCGTCGGCGCCGGGGGCCAGGTCCTCCAGGGCCACCTCCAGCGGGACGCCGATCGTGCGCCACACCGCCGCGGGGGTGGTGGTGATGCCGTGGGCGGCCAGCGCCGCGGTCAGGCAGGTGCCGATCCGGACGCTGGAGTCGACCAGCGTCATGTCGAGGTCGAAGCCGACGACGGGCGCGGCGGCGCCCTCCAGCGCGCTCACGCGGCCCTCAGCTCGCCCAGGCGCGCCGCGACCCGCTCGAGCACGTCCTCGCTGCCGGCGTAGACGCCCTCAGCGCGCGGCCAGTGCGTCACCACCTCGGTGAAGCCCAGGTCGCGGGCGCGGCCCACGGCGTCGGCGAACCGCTCCACCGAGCTCATCGCGTACCCGCCCTCCTCGCCGCGGTCGACGTTGAGGTACCGCTCCACGCCGGCCGGGTCGCGCCCGGCGGCGGCGAGGACGTCGTCCAGCCGCGCCGACAGGTCGGCCACCCCCTGCCACCAGGCGCCGTCGTCGACGCCGGAGGGGCCGGTGGTCGCCCAGCCCTGCCCGAACGCGGCGACCAGGCGCATCGAGCGCGGGCCGTTGGCGGCGACGACGAACGGGGGCCGCGGGCGCTGCACCGGGCCCGGGACCATCCGGGCCTGCACGGCCGAGTACCACTGGCCGCTCCAGGTGGTGAGCGGCTGCGTCAGCAGGGCGTCGAGCAGCTCGACGAACTCGGCGAAGCGGTCCACCCGCTCCCGCGCGGACAGCTCGGGACCGCCGAGCACCGCGGCGTCGAAGCCCGCCCCGCCGGCGCCCAGGCCGAGGGTGAGCCGGCCCTCGCTGACGTCGTCCAGCCCGGCGGCGTCCTTGGCGAAGGGCACCGGGTGGCGGAAGTTCGGCGAGGCGACCCAGGTGCCCAGCCGGATCCGGGAGGTCACCGTGGCGGCCGCGACCAGGGTGGGCACCGTCGCGCCCCACGGCTCGTCGGCGAGGGAGCGCCACGCGAGGTGGTCGTAGGTCCAGGCGGAGTCGAAGCCGAGCGCCTCCGCGCGGCGCCAGCGCTCCGCGTCCTCGCGCCAGCGCAGCTGGGGCAGCAGGGTGATCCCGATCCGCATCCACCGGACGCTAGTGCGTCGCCGGCGGCAGGATGGCGGGGTGAGGACCACGCTGCTGGCGGACGCCCGCAGGATCGACGTCGACGGCGTCGTCGAGGGCTGGGTCCTGCTCTCCGGCGACACCGTCGCCGCCACCGGCACCGGGCGGCCCCCCGCGGCCGACGAGGTCGTCGACGTGGCGGGGCGCTGGCTGGCGCCGGGCTTCCTCGACCTGCACGTCCACGGCGGCGGCGGCTCCGCGGTCGACGACGGGCCGGCGAGCGCCGCCGCGGCGCTCGCCGCGCACCGCGCGCACGGCACGACCCGCTCGCTGGTCAGCCTCGTCTCCGCCCCGCTGGAGGTGCTCGAGGAGCGCCTGGCCACCGTCGCCGACCTCGCCCGCACGGACCCCTGCGTGCTCGGCGCGCACCTGGAGGGCCCGTTCCTCGCGCCCGCGCGGCGCGGCGCCCACGCCGCGGGGGCGCTGCGCGAGCCCACCGCCGACGCCGTCCGGCGCCTGCTGGAGGCCTCCGGCGGCGCCCTGCGCCAGCTCACCCTCGCCCCGGAGCTGCCGGGAGCGCTCGCCGCGGTGGAGGTGCTCGTCGAGGCCGGGGTGACCGTCGCGGTGGGGCACACCACCACCGACCTGGCGGGCGCCCGCCGGGCCTTCGACGCCGGGGCCCGCCTGCTCACCCACGCCTTCAACGCCATGCCCGGCATCCACCACCGCGCCCCGGGGCCGGTCGTCGCCGCGCTCGCGGACGAGCGCGTCGTGCTCGAGGTCGTCCTCGACGGCCACCACGTCCACCCGGCCGTCGCGTCCCTGCTCTTCGCGGCGGCTCCGGGCCGGGTCGCGCTGGTCACCGACGCCATGGCGGCGGCCGGAGCCGGCGACGGGCGGTACCGGCTCGGGGACCTGGACGTCCGCGTGAGCGGCGGGCTGGCGCTGGTGGAGGGGACGTCGACGATCGCGGGGTCCACGCTCACCCTGGACGCCGCCCTGCGGGCCGCGGTCACCGACGTCGGGCTCGACCCGGTCGCCGCCGTCACCGCGCTCACCGCCACCCCGGCCCGCGCCCTGGGCCTGGGCGCCCGCCACGGCCGCCTCGCGCCGGGCTTCGCCGCCGACGCCGTGGTGCTCGGCGACGACTGGTCCGTCCAGGCGGTGTGGGCCGACGGCCGGCCCGTGCTCCCCGCCCGCTGAGCGCCGCCGGGCCGTCAGCCCCGCAGCCCCGCAGCCGCCTCCTCGTCGGCGAGCACGACCGCCCGCGGGTGCCGCTGCAGCACCGAGGCCGGGCACGCGGTGGTCACCGGCCCCTCGACAGCCGCCGCCAGGGCCTCCGCCTTGGAGCTCCCCTGGACGACGAGCAGCAGCTCGCGGGCCTCGAGGATGGTCCCCAGCCCCTGCGTGAGGCAGTGCGTCGGCACCTGCGACGGCGCGTCGAAGAACCGCGCGTTGTCGGCCCGGGTGCGCGGCGCCAGGGCCGTGACCCGGGTGCGCGAGGCGAAGGACGACCCCGGCTCGTTGGCCGCCAGGTGCCCGTTGGTGCCGATCCCCAGCACCTGGAGGTCGACGCCACCGGCGGCGGCGATGGCCCGCTCGTACTCCTGGGCGGCCGCCGCGAGGTCCTCGGCCCGGCCGTCCGGCACGCGCACGCGCCGGGGGTCGAGCCCCAGCGGGCCCACGACCTGGCGCTCGACCACCCGGGCGTAGCTCTGCGGGTGGTCGGCCGGGAGGCCGACGTACTCGTCCAGGGCGAAGCCCCGTGCCCGGGAGAGGTCGAGCTCGCCCGCCGCGACCCGCCGCGCCAGCTCGGCGTAGAGCAGGGTCGGCGACGAGCCGGTGGCCAGCCCGAGCACCGCGTGCGGCCTCCGCTCCACCACCGCGGCGACCCGGTCGGCCGCGACGCGCGCCACCGCCTCCGGCGACTCCAGGACGATCACCTCCACGCCGGCCCCCGCTCCCGCACCGCCAGCGCCGCCCCGACCGGCGCGACGGGCACGCCGGGGGGCACGAGCCGGAGCCGGTCGGGGATCGCGAGGCCGCGCAGGAACGGCGACCCGGCGGCCGCGGCGTCCAGCTGCTGCGCGACCGCGGCCAGCAGCGGCGCACCGACCGCCGCGACGCCGCCACCGAGCACGACGTGCTCGACGCCGCAGGTCAGCACCAGCACCCGGACGGCGGCCGCCACGGCGCCCGCGAAGGCGTCGCGCACGCGGACCGCCTCGGGGTCGCCGTCCGCCGCGGCCGCGAACAGCTCCGCCGGCGCCGGCCGCCCGGTGCGGCTCGGCCACGCGGCGTCGAGGGCCGCCCCGGAGGCGTACAGCTCCAGGCAGCCCCGCTGCCCGCACGGGCAGAGCGGCCCGTCGGGGACGAGCGGCAGGTGGCCGACCTCCCCGGCCCCGCCCCGGTGACCGCGCCGCAGCGCCCCGTCGAGGACGAGGCCCGCGGCGACGCCGGTGCCGAGGGAGAGCAGCGCCAGGTCGCCGCGCACCCCCAGCAGGTGCGCCGCGCCCACCGCCGCGGCGTCCAGGTCGTTCTCCACGCCGACCGGGACGCCGAGCCGCGCCGCGAGCACCGCCCCCAGCGGGACGCCGCCCGGCAGGTCGAGGTTCACGGCGTGGGAGACCTCCCCGGTCCCCGGGTCGACCAGGCCCGGCACCCCGGCGCCCACGCCGCCGAGGTCGCCGAGCGCCAGGCCCGCGGCCGCGCACAGGGCCTCCACCACCTCGGCCGCCGAGGCCACGACGCCCTCGGGGCCCCGGCGGGTCGGCCGGCGCAGGTCGGCGCGCACGCCCGCGCCGCCGTCCAGGAGCACGCCCGCCACCTTGGTGCCGCCGATGTCGAGACCCACGGACCACGCGCCGCCCCCCGCCACCACGCCGGGAAGCAGACCACCTCTCCCCCCGAGCGGCAAGGCCCTACGGTCGGGCCCGTGGACGAGGCCCCCGTCATCCCCGTGGTCCCCGCACCGGTGCGCGCGAGGGGCTCCGGCGGAGCGCCGTTCGACCTCCGCGCGGGGACCCGCGTGGTGGCGCAGGGGCCCGGCGCCGCTGCGGCGGCCGCCCGCGTGGCCGACGTCCTCGGCCGCGTCGTCGGCGTCCCGGTGCCCGTGGTGGCGCAGGGCGAGGACGCCGGCGGGCGGGGCGCCGTCGTCCTGCGGCTGACCGACGACCGCTCCGAGGTCGGGCTGGCGCCCGAGGTGGACGACGCCCGCTCCCGCGAGGCGCACCGGCTCGAGGTCACCGGCGAGCGCGTCACCATCACGGCGCTGGACGTGCCGGGGCTGCTGCACGGCGCCGCGACGCTGGAGCAGGCGTGCCGCGGCGACCTCACCGTGCCCGCCCTCACCGCGGTCGACGTCCCGCGCTTCGCCTGGCGCGGCCTGAGCCTCGACGTCGCGCGGCACTTCTTCGCCGTCGACGTCGTGGAGGCCGTCCTCGACGTCATGGCCGGGCTCAAGCTCAACGTGCTCCACCTCCACCTCACCGACGACCAGGGGTGGCGCCTGGAGGTGCCCTCGCGCCCGCAGCTGACCGCCCTGGCGAGCGGCAGCGCCGTGGGCGGCGACCCCGGCGGGCACTACACCGCCGCGCAGTACGAGCACCTCCTCGCGCTGGCCGCCGCCCGGTGCATCACGGTCGTGCCGGAGGTCGACCTGCCCGGCCACGTCGGCGCCGCCCAGCACGCGTGCCCGGAGCTGAACCCCTCCGGGCTCCCCGAGCCGATCTCCACCAGCACCGAGGTGGGGGTCAGCCGCCTGCACGATGACCTCCCGGCCACGGCGGCGTTCCTGCGCGACGTGCTCGGCGACGTGGCGCGGATGACGCCGGGGCCCTGGGTGCACATCGGCGGTGACGAGGCCCTCGCCGTCGAGCCCGGCGAGTACGCGCGCCTGGTCACCGCGGCCTCGGACGTCGTGCGCGCCGCCGGGCGGACCGTCGTCGGCTGGCAGGAGATCGCCCGCGCCCCGCTGGCGCCGGGCACCGTCGTGCAGTTCTGGGACGAGCGGGAGGGGGCCGAGGAGGTGGCCGCGGCGGTCGCCGCCGGCGCCCGGGTGCTCCTCTCCCCGGCCACGAGGACGTACCTCGACATGAAGTACGACGAGCGCACGGCCCTCGGGCAGGACTGGGCGGGGCACGTGGAGCTGCGCGACGCCTACGACTGGGAGCCGCTCGAGGCCCTGCCCGGCGTGCCCGCCGGGAGCGTCGCCGGCGTCGAGGCCGCGCTGTGGACCGAGACGATCCGCACCGCGGACGACCTCTTCGTCATGCTGCTGCCGCGGCTGGCGGCCGTCGCGGAGGTCGCCTGGTCGGCGCCGGAGCGCCGGGGCTGGGACGGCTTCGCCGACCGCGTGCGCGCGCTCGCGCCGCGGTGGGAGCGGGCCGGGCTCGCCTGGTACCGCTCGCCGCAGGTCCGGTGGTGAGCGCGGGCGCGTACCGTGGAGCGGATGCCCGCCCGCCCCCCTGCCCCGCGCAGCCTCGCCGACGACCTGCGCGGTCGCGACGACGAGGTCCTGTCCGCGCTGCTGCGGGCCCGCCCGGACCTGGCCAGCCCGGTGCCGTCGGACACCTCCTCCCTCGCCGTGCGGGCCAGCACCCGGATCAGCGTGCAGCGCGCCCTCGACCGCCTGGACACCCCGACCCTGCAGGTGCTCGAGGCGCTGGTCGCCCTGCCCGAGCCGGTGCCGGTGGCCGACCTGGCGCGCGCGGTCGCCGCTCCGCAGACCGCCGTGCGCCGCCTGCTCGAGCAGGTGCGCACCGCCGCGCTCGTCTGGGGCCCCGAGCGCGCCCTGCACCCGGTGCGCGCGGTCGCCGACGTGCTCGGGCCCTCGCCGGCCGGCCTCGGCCCGTGGCTGCGCGACGCCCTCGGGACGCGCTCGCCGGCGCGGGTGGCGGCGCTGGTGGACGACCTCGGCCTGGAGGCCAGCGGCGACCCGGTGCGCGACCTCGACGCCGTCGCTGCGCACCTGGGCGACCCCGAGCACCTCGCCGGGCTGCTCGCGGACGCCCCCGCCCCGGCGCGCGAGCTGCTGGACCGCCTCACCTGGGGCCCGCCGGTCGGCGCCGTCGAGCACGCCGAGCGGGCGGTGCGGGCCGCGCAGGCCGCCACGCCGCTGGAGTGGCTCCTGGCGCGCGGGCTGCTCGCCCCGGCCGGGCCCGGCCACGTGGTGCTGCCGCGCGAGGTCGCCGTCGCGCTCCGCGGCGGCCGGGTGCTCACCGGTCTGGACCTCGAGCCGCCACCGGTGGCCACCCTCGCCCGCCGCGCCGACCTCGTGGACGGCGCCGCGGCCGGCCAGGCGGCGGAGGCGGTGCGCCTCGTCGAGGAGCTGCTGGAGGGCTGGAGCGCCGCCGCGCCGCCCGTGCTGCGCGCCGGCGGGCTGGGCGTGCGGGAGCTGAAGCGGGTCGCCGACCGCCTCGAGGTGGACGCCGAGCACGCCGCCTTCCTCGTCGAGCTCGTGCGCCTGGCCGGGCTGGCCGCCGACGACGGCGAGGCCGACCCGGCGTGGGCGCCGACCCCCGCCTACGACGAGTGGCGCGCGCAGGACACCGCCGAGCGCTGGGTGCTCCTGGCGACCTGCTGGCTGCGCTCGTCCCGGGTGCCGGGCCTCGTCGGGGAGAAGGACGCCCGCGGGGTCGCGCGGGCCGCGCTCGCCGACGACCTCGACCGCACCGCAGCCCCGCTGCTGCGCCGGGCGGTCCTCGCCGAGCTGGCCGAGGTGCCTCCGGGCCAGGC
>NZ_JBZYWI010000114.1:0-10320 GCF_058932755.1 Quadrisphaera sp. DVD1 | reverse complement strand
GCGCCGGGGACGGCGTCCACCCCGGCCTCCGCGCGCTGCTGCGCGGTGATCGGCGCCGGGGCCGAGGTCAGCGGGTCGAAGCCGCCGCCGGACTTGGGGAAGGCGATGACCTCGCGGATGGAGTCGGCGCCGGTGAGCAGCGCGACGATCCGGTCCCAGCCGAAGGCGATGCCGCCGTGGGGCGGGGCGCCGAAGCCGAAGGCGTCGAGGAGGAAGCCGAACTTCTCCTGCGCCTCGGCCTCGCTGATCCCCATCACCGCGAAGACCCGCTCCTGCACGTCCTTGCGGTGGATGCGGATCGAGCCGCCGCCGATCTCGTTGCCGTTGCAGACGATGTCGTAGGCGTAGGCGAGGGCGTGCTCGGGGTCGGTGTCGAACGTGTCGAGGTGCTCAGGCTTGGGCGAGGTGAACGCGTGGTGCACCGCCGTCCACGTGCCCGAGCCGACCGCCACGTCGTCGCTCTCGTCGGCGCGCTCGAACAGCGGCGCGTCGACCACCCAGACGAAGGACCAGGCGGAGGTGTCGATGAGGTCGCAGCGGCGGCCGATCTCGAGGCGGGCCGCGCCCAGCAGCGCCCGCGAGGCGGTGCGCGCGCCGGCGCCGAAGAAGACGCAGTCCCCGGGCACGGCGCCGACGTGGGCGGCCAGCCCCTCCCGCTCGGCCTCGGAGAGGTTCTTGGCCACCGGGCCGGTCAGGGTGCCGTCCTCGCCCACGAGGACGTAGGCGAGGCCGCGGGCGCCGCGCTGCTTGGCCCACTCCTGCCAGGCGTCGAGCTGCTTGCGCGGCTGGCTGGCGCCGCCGGGCATGACCACGGCGCCCACGTACGGCGCCTGGAAGACGCGGAACGGCGTCTCGCGGAAGTAGTCGGTGCACTCGACCAGCTCGACGCCGAAGCGCAGGTCGGGCTTGTCCGAGCCGTAGCGGGCCATCGCCTCGGCGTAGGGCATCCGCGGGATCGGGGTGTCGATCTCGTGGCCGATGAGCTTCCACAGCGCCACGAGGACGTCCTCGGCGAGGGCGATGACGTCGTCCTGCTCGACGAAGCTCATCTCCACGTCGAGCTGGGTGAACTCGGGCTGCCGGTCGGCGCGGAAGTCCTCGTCGCGGTAGCAGCGGGCCAGCTGGTAGTAGCGCTCCAGGCCGCCCACCATGAGCAGCTGCTTGAACAGCTGCGGGCTCTGCGGCAGCGCGTACCAGGAGCCCGGCGCCAGGCGCGCCGGCACGAGGAAGTCGCGGGCGCCCTCGGGGGTGGAGCGGGTGAGGGTCGGCGTCTCCACCTCGGTGAAGCGGTGCGCGGCGAGCACCTCGCGCGCGGCCCGGTTGGCCTCGCTGCGCAGGCGGATCGTCGCGGCCGGGCCGGGGCGGCGAAGGTCCAGGTAGCGGTAGCGCAGGCGCACCTCCTCGCCGGGGGCGCGCTCGGCCGCCTCGGCGGTGGCCTCGATCGGGAACGGCAGCGGTGCGGCCTCGTTGAGCACGGTCAGCTGCGCGGCGTCGACCTCGACCTCGCCGGTGGGCAGCGCCGGGTTCTCGTTGCCGACCGGGCGCAGGCGCACCGGACCGGTGACCTGGACGCAGTACTCGTTGCGCAGCCCGTGGGCGCCGGAGGACTCGAGCAGCTCGTCGCGCACGACCACCTGCACGGTCCCGGAGGCGTCGCGCAGGTCGAGGAAGGCCACGCCGCCGTGATCGCGCCGCCGCCCCACCCAGCCTGCGAGGGTCACGGTCTGGCCGTCGTGGCTGGCGCGCAGGGTGCCGGCCTCGTGGGTGCGGAGCACGCAGGGGTCCTTCCGGGGAGGGTGCTGGAGGCTCGGTCGGAGCCTGGCTCGATGGTAGTGCGCGCTGCTAGCGTGCCCGGCAGGTCACGAGCGCCAGCGCGAACCCCCGGGTCGCTGGCCGGCAACCCTCCTGTCGCGGTGGGGTGCCCCGGGTGAAGACCTGGACGCGCCAGCCGGGAGCCCCCGGGCGCGTCAAGCGCGGACGACGCCCGTCCTCCGCGCCCGTGACGACGCCTCCACGGGGCGTCCGACGCCGAGGAGCCTCCTCATGAGCACCAGCGCCCCCACCCCCACCCCCACGTCCGGCCACAGCGCGGCGCGGGCCGCCTCCCCCGAGCCGCCCTTCCACGCCGACCACGTCGGCAGCCTGCTGCGGCCGCCGGCGCTGCGCGAGGCCCGGGCGCGGTTCGCCGCCCGGGAGATCGACGCCGAGGCGCTGCGCGCCCTGGAGGACGAGGCGGTCCGCGAGGTGGTGCGCCGCCAGGGCGAGGTGGGCCTGCGCGTGGCCACGGACGGCGAGCTGCGCCGCCACTACTGGCACGAGGACTTCATCTTCAGCCTCGAGGGGATCGAGCCCGCCGGGGCGTTCTCCATCCCCTTCGTCGGCCAGGACGGCGAGCAGATCGACGTGCCGCTGACGCTCGCGCGCGCCAGCAGCCGCGTGCGCCTGGGCGAGACGGTCTTCGCCGACCACCTCGCCTTCCTCCAGCAGGCGGTCGCCGAGGCCGGCACGGGGGCGACCCCGAAGCTGACCATCCCCTCGCCCAACCACGTCCACAACACCTTCGCGCCGCTGCAGACCGAGGGCGTCTACGACGACGAGGCGGAGCTGCGGGCCGACATCGCCGCGGCCTACCGCGAGCAGATCGCGCGCGTCCACGCCGCGGGGCTGGAGTACCTGCAGATCGACGACGTGAGCCTCACCTTCTTCGGCGACGAGCAGTACCGCGGCCGCGGCGAGGCGGCGCTGAGCGGCTTCATCGACCAGTTCAACGCCGCACTGCTCGGGCGCCCGCAGGGGCTGACCGTCGCCACGCACCTGTGCCGCGGCAACTTCCGGTCCGGCTGGGCGCTCTCGGGCGCCTACGACGTCGTGGCCGAGCAGCTGTTCAACACCCTCGACGTCGACGGCTACTTCCTCGAGTTCGACGACGAGCGCTCGGGCTCGCTCGACGTGCTGCGCTTCCTGCCCCCGGGCAAGCGCGTGGTGCTGGGGCTCGTCACCTCCAAGCGCGCCGAGCTCGAGGACGCCGACGCCATCAAGCGCCGCCTCGACGAGGCCGCGCGCTACGCCCCGCTCGAGCAGCTGGCCCTGGGGCCGCAGTGCGGCTTCTCCTCCACCGAGGAGGGCAACGACCTCACCGCCGAGCAGCAGTGGGCCAAGCTGCGCCACGTCGTGCGGATCGCCGAGGACGTCTGGGGCTGAGCCCCCGCCCACCTCGACCGCCCTCCTCGACCGCCCGCCAGACGGGCACGGGGCGCCCCTGTGCCCGTCTGGCGGGCACGGGGGCGCCCCGTGCGCAGCGGGAGCGGGCGCAGATCCGCCCACTGGCCTCGCCCGGGGGCGGTCAGGTCACCAGCGCGCGTGCACGTGCGGGCGCACGTGCTCGTCGTAGATCCGCTCCAGCTCGGCCGCGACGTCGTCGCCCAGCGGCGCCACCGCGTCGGCCGCCGCGTTGCCGCGGGCCTGCTCGGGGTTGCGCGCCCCGGGGATGGCCGCGGTCACGCCCGGCTGGTCGAGGATCCACCGCAGCGCGAGCGCCGACGTGGCCACGCCCTCGGGCGCGAGCGCCGCGACCTCGCGGGCGGCCTGGACGCCGACCTCGAAGGGGACGCCCGCGAAGGTCTCACCCACGTCGAAGGCCTCGCCGCGGCGGTTGTACGTGCGGTGGTCGCCCTCGGCGAACGTCGTGCTCTCGTCGTACTTGCCGGTCAGCAGGCCGCTGGCCAGCGGCACGCGGGCCAGGATCCCGACACCGGCCGCCTCGGCCGCGGGCAGCACCTGCTCCAGCGGCTTGCGCCGGAAGGCGTTGAGGATGATCTGCACGCTGGCCACGCCGGGCCGGGCGATGGCGGTGAGGGCCTCGGCCACCGTCTCGACCGAGACGCCGTAGGCGGCGATCGCGCCGTCGGCGACGAGGCCGTCCAGGGCGTCGAAGACCGCGTCGTCGGAGTAGACCGGCGTCGGCGGGCAGTGCAGCTGCACGAGGTCGAGGGTGTCCATCCCGAGGTTGCGGCGGCTGCGGTCGATCCAGGAGCGCAGGTTCTCGGCGGTGTACTGAGCGGGCTCGTGCGGCTTCGCTCGACGCCCGGCCTTGGTGGCCACGAAGGGGCGGTCGACCTCGGGCAGCTCGCCGAGGAAGCGCGCGATCAGCTGCTCGCTGCGCCCGTCGCCGTAGACGTCCGCGGTGTCGAGCAGGGTGACGCCGGCCTCGACGGCCGCGTGCAGGGTTGCCAGCGCGTCCTCGTCGCTGACCTCCCCCCAGTCACCCCCGAACTGCCAGCAGCCGAGTCCGATGACGCTGACGGGTCGGCCGGTGCGGCCGAGGGTCCTGTTCTCCACGGTCGCCGACCCTACGGCCCGACCTCCAGCAGGGACAGCTGGACCGACCCGTCGCCGGCGGCGGCAGGAGCGGGCGCGGAAGCCGGTCGCCGGCGCGCCGCGGTGCCGTCCGGCAGGCTCCCGGCCGGGAAGTCCCCCTCGTCGGGGCGGACCCCGCGCTGCTCCCCGCCGCGGCGCCCGGCGAGGCCGTGGCGCTCCAGCAGCGGCGCGACCCGAGCGGCCAGCGCGTCGCGGTAGGCCCGCGGCACGTACGCCCCCCGCCCGTAGAGCTCGCGGTACAGCGGCAGCAGGTCGCGCCGCTCGCGCGCCAGCCACGTGAGCCACCACTCGCGGGCGCCCGGCCGCAGGTGCAGCGGCAGCACCGTGACGCCCGTGGCCCCCGCGTCGGCGAGCGCAGCCAGGGCGGCGTCCAGGTGCTCGGTGGAGTCCGTCAGGCCGGGCAGGACCGGCGCCATGAACACCCCGCACGCCAGCCCGGCGTCCCGGGCGGCCCGCACGAGGTCCAGCCGGGCTCGCGGTGAGGGCGCTCCCGGCTCGACCGCCCGGTGGAGCGCCTCGTCCCAGACCGCCACGGACACGCCCAGGCCGACCGGCACGTCGGCGGCGGCGGCCGCGAGCAGCGGCAGGTCGCGGCGCAGCAGCGTGCCCTTCGTGAGCACCGAGAACGGCGTGCCCGAGCCTCGCAGCGCCTCGATGATCCCCGGCATGAGCCGGTAGCGGCCCTCCGCGCGCTGGTAGGGGTCGGTGTTCGTGCCCAGCGCGACGTGCTCTCGCGCCCACGTCGGGCGCGCGACCTCCGCGGCCAGGCGCTCCGCGGCGTTGACCTTGACGACGACCTCGCGGTCGAAGCCGGCGCCCGTGTCGAGGTCGAGCCAGGCGTGGCTGCCCCGGGCGTAGCAGTAGACGCAGGCGTGGGCGCAGCCCCGGTACGGGTTGACCGTCCACCGGAACGGCATCGCCGACTCCTCGGGCACGGCGTTGAGCACCGAGCGCGAGCGCACCTCGTGGAAGGTCATCCCTGCGAACTCGGGGGTCGTCACCGAGCGCACCAGGCCGGGGATGCTGGCGGGCGCGAGGAGCTCGCCCTGCTCGTCGCCGTCCGCGCTCAGCCCGTCCCACCGCACGCCGCCGATCGAACCTCCGTTCGATCGGGGCTGTCAAACGACGACCCTCCGCCGCGCGTGCCGCACGCCCCGAGAGAAAGGGGCGAAAGGGGTGGAAACACCCTTTTGCCTGTGAGCCATCGGTGCTTCCCTTGTGGGGTGTCGACCGGCTCCAACGGCGGAGTCGGGGCACCACATGGGGGGAACAACCATGCACAGGACAACAGGACGTCGCCTCCTCGCGACGACCGCCGCGTCACTGCTCGCCGTCGGGGCCTTCGCCGCTCCGGCAGCCGCGAGCAACGATGGGAACGGCGACCGCCACGGAGGCGGCAACAAGGTGAACATCGAGGCCGAGGCCGACTCCTACTGCTACAAGGGCGACGTCCACATCAAGGTCCTGGTCTCGAACACGGGCGACAAGAAGGTCGACGTCAAGGTCGAGTCCCGCTACGCCACGGGGTGGATCCACGACCTCAAGTCCGACCGGAGCGGCGCGGTGTGGATCGACACCAACAGGTCCAGCGTCCGCAGCGGTGAGGTGACCGCGGTGGCCTACCGCCACGGCGAGCGAGACAGGGACACCGACAGGTTCAAGGCGAAGGACTGCGACGACCGCCACGGCCACGGCCACGACAAGGACCGCGACGGCCACGACGACGACTACAAGAACGACCACTAGTCGTCCGACCCCGGCTCCTGACCCGGGGCACGGGACGCCGGGGCTCCCTCCTTCCGCTAAGAGGAGGGAGCCCCGGCGCCGTGATCATGCTAGGCGGAGCACCTCGGACCGGGCGGGCCCCTCGCCCGGCCGGCTCAGCGCCGCTGCGCCCACTCCGCGGCGTCGGGCCCCACCTGCTCGCGCAGGGCCGGGCGCACCGAGGCGTAGAGCACCGTCCAGGCCTGCGCCTGCCAGTCGCGCAGGCGCTGCAGCGCGTCCAGCAGCTCCGCATCGGGCTGGACGCCGGTCGCGGCGGTGTAGGCGCGCACCGCGGCCTCGCCGTCGTGGCGGCGGCTGCGGCGCATCACCGCGAGGTCCCACTCCACGGGGCCGGTCACGGCCTCCTCGAAGTCGCACCAGATCGCCGCGCCGCCGACGAGCAGGAGGTTGCCGGGGTGGGCGTCGCCGTGCAGGGCGCGGCGCCCTGACCCGGCGTCGACGGCGGCGGCGGTGGCCGCGGCCTCCTCGTGGCCCCGAGCCAGGGCGCCCAGCACGTCCGCCGGCAGCCAGTCCCCGCCGACCTCCAGGCAGCGCCCGGCGTCGGCGACCGTCTCGCCCAGGCCCGGGAGCTCCGCCGCCGGATAGCCGGCAGCGGCGTCGTGCAGCGCCGCGAGCGCCGTCCCGACGAGCTCGGGGGCGGCGCCGGCGACGCCGCTGCCGTCCGCCGGCAGCGGCAGGTGCGGCCACAGCGACACCGCCCAGCCGTCGGCCTCGTGCGGGCCGGCGTCGACCACCGTGGTGGGCGGCAGCACGGCCGCGCCGCGGGCGGCGAGCCACCGCGACAGCGCCACCTCCCGGCCCAGCGCCTCGCCCGGGCGCGGGCGCGCGAGCGCGGTGAAGGCGGCGACCCGCGCCACGACGGGCGCCGGCGCCAGGTGGACGACGGTGTTCGCGAGGTCGGACAGGACCACCGGCTCCCCCACCGGCAGCCCCAGGCGGCGGCCGAGCGCGACCGCGGCCCCGACGGGCGCGGTCCTCACCGGCGGCTCACCAGGACGCGACGACGGCCGGGCGCAGGTCTGCCTCCGGCGGGACCCAGGCCGCCGGGTCGGCGTCCACCTGCTCGCCGGACCGGATGTCCTTGACCTGGTGCCCGCCGTCCTCCTGGGGGAACCAGACGAAGGGGATGCCGCGCCGGTCGGCGTAGCGGATCTGCTTGCCGAACTTCGCCGCGGTGGGCGAGACCTCGGTCGGCACCCCGCGAGCGCGCAGCGCGGCCGCGACGGCGTCGGACGCCGACCGCTGCGACTCGTCGACGACGGCGACCACGACGGCGGCGGGCGTGCCGCGGCTGGCCGTGACCAGGCCGCGGCTGAGCAGCGGGACCAGCGCCCGGGTGACGCCCAGGGAGATCCCCACGCCGGGGTAGGTGGTGCGGCCGTCGGTGGCCAGCGCGTCGTAGCGGCCGCCCGAGCAGATCGAGCCGAGGGACTCGTGACCCTCCATCCGGGTCTCGTAGACGGTGCCGGTGTAGTAGTCCAGGCCCCGGGCCACCGACAGGTCGGCGACCACCTGCACGCGCTCGCCCTGCACGTCGGCGACGCCGTCGAGGACCGCCACGAGCTCCGCCAGGCCCTCGGCCAGCAGCGGGTGGGAGACGCCGAGCGCCTCCACCTGCGCGACCAGGGAGGCGTCCTGCGCCCTGATCTGCGCCAGCGCCAGGCACGCCCGCACCTGGCGCTCGTCGAGACCCGCCTGGCCGAGCAGGGCCGCCACGCCCTCCGCGCCGACCTTGTCGAGCTTGTCGACGGCGCGCATCGCGGCGCCGACGCCCTCGTCGTCCAGGCCCAGGCCCCGGTAGAAGCCCTCGACGAGCTTGCGGTTGTTCACCTGCAGGCGCACCGGGGGCAGCGGCAGCGCCGCCAGCGCGGCGGCCATCACCCGGGCCATCTCCACGTCGTGGTGCGGCGCGAGGACGTCGCGGTCGACGACGTCGATGTCGGCCTGGAGGAACTCGCGGTAGCGGCCCTCCTGCGGGCGCTCGCCGCGCCAGACCTTCTGCACCTGGTAGCGGCGGAAGGGGAACTGCAGGTGCCCGGCGTTCTCGGTGACGTAGCGCGCGAAGGGCACCGTGAGGTCGAAGTGCAGGGCGAGCGCGTCGGCGTCCTCACCACCGCCCGCCTCGTCGGCGTGCAGGCGGCGCACGACGTAGACCTCCTTGTCGATCTCGCCCTTGCGCAGCAGCACCGACAGCGGCTCGACCGCGCGGGTCTCCACCCCGGCGAAGCCGTGCAGCTCGAACGTGCGCCGCAGGACGTCCAGCACGTGCTGCTCGACCACCCGCTGGGTCGGCAGCAGCTCGGGGAAGCCGGACAGGGGGGCGGGGCGCGACATCGCTGGTCTCCAGGGGACGGGTGGTGCGCGGGTCAGGACAGCTGCAGCAGGTACGGGTTGGTGCGCCGCTCGCGGCCGATGGACGTCGGGCCGCCGTGGCCGGGCAGCACGAGGCGGTCGTCGGGCATCGGCAGGACGACGTCGCGCAGCGAGCGCTGCATCGCCGCGGGGTCGCCTCCGGGCAGGTCGGAGCGCCCGATGCTGCCGGCGAAGAGGACGTCGCCGCTGAGCAGCGTGGACGCCATCCCCTCCGCGGCCAGCGGGCCGCCCGGCTCCGGAACGGCGTCGAGGACGAAGACGGCCGAGCCCTCGGTGTGCCCGGGCGCGTGCAGGACCTCCAGGCCCAGACCCGCGATGTCCAGGCGCTCCCCCGCGCCCAGGGTGCGGACGTCGTCCGGCTCGGCCCAGCGCGCGGCCTGGCCGAAGCGCTGCTGGAGCATCGCCACGAGCTGGGAGTCCAGCCCGGCCAGGGGGTCCCGGAGGCGGTGGCGGTCGTCGGCGTGGACCAGCGCCGGGATCCCGCGGGCGCCGCAGACCGGCGTCACCGACCACACGTGGTCGGCGTGCCCGTGCGTCAGCAGCACGGCCGCCGGGCGCAGCCGGTGCTGCGCGAGCACGGCCTCCAGGGCGTCGACGACCTCGAACCCGGGGTCGACGACCAGGCACTCCTCGCCCGCGGCCGGGGCCAGCACCCAGCAGTTGGTGCCCACGAGGGCGTCGGGGATCCCGCTGACCAGCACCGGTCGAGCCTAGCCGCCGCCCTCCGGCGGCTAGGCTGGCGCGCGCTCCGCGAGGGGCACGGACAGCCCACGGCGAACGGGAGGACGACGGCGTGTCACCGATCAGCCGCGAGCGCGAGCGCGAGCAGGCCCGCCGCCGCCAGGAGGCGTGGCAGCGCCGGCAGGTCGCGAAGGCCGCCGAGCGCCGCCGCCGGCGCGCCACCGCCCTCAAGGCGGTCGCCGTCACCGCCGTGGCCCTGCTGGTGCTCGTGGGCGCCTGGTGGATCGGCTTCCGCGGCCTGGACGACGCCACCGAGGCCGCCGCGCCGGCCTCGTCCGCCGACGCCTGCCCGGCCCCGACGTCGGCCCCGCCGGCCGAGCCGCTGCAGCTGGACGCCGCCCCCGACCCGTCCGCGGCGCAGGCCCGCACCTGGACGGCGACGCTGGCGACCTCCTGCGGCGACATCGGCCTCGAGCTCGACGGCGCCGCCGCGCCGCAGGCCGTGGCCTCCTTCGTCACGCTCGCGCAGGACGGCTTCTTCGCCGGGACCCCGTGCCACCGGGTGACCACCGAGGGCATCTTCGTGCTGCAGTGCGGCGACCCCACGGGCCAGGGCACCGGCGGCCCCGGGTACTCCTTCGGCCCGATCGAGAACGCCCCGGCCGACGACGTCTACCCGGCCGGCACCCTCGCCATGGCCCGCCGCGGCGGCGACGCCAGCAGCATGGGCAGCCAGTTCTTCCTCGTCTACGAGGACTCCACGATCCCCAGCGACGACGCGGGCGGCTACACCGTCTTCGGCCGGATCACCAGCGGCCTGGACGTCGTCCAGCAGGTCGCCGCTGCCGGCGCCTCCGGGGGCACCGACGGTGCTCCCTCCACCCCGATCAGCATCGAGCAGGTGACCGTCCAGTGAGCGATCAGCCGACGACCAGCATCCCCGAGGCCGAGGTGGCCCCGGAGCACGCGACCGAGGTGGCCCCCGAGGTGGCCGCAGCAGAGGCTCCCGAGGTGACCGCGGAGGCGACCCCGGAGGGCGAGCCGCAGCCCGAGGCCGCGGAGGCTCCCGCCACCGAGGCGCCCGCCGCCGAGGCACCCGCCGCT